>DATJGQ010000414.1:0-6941 GCA_035494815.1 Gemmataceae bacterium | reverse complement strand
ACGCGCTTCCACGTCGGGCTTACGCCCCGACGCTCGCCAAAGTCATTTCCCCGAGTAGGCCACACGGCCGGAGCCGAGCAGCGTCTCGAGCCGTGCGATCTCCAGCGCGGCGGGATTGATGCGAAATTGCTCCGCGGCACGCAAAACCGCCCGGCGGCCGGTCGCATCCTTGACCTGCACGTACACCGGGCACTGCCCCGGGAACCGCCGTAACTCCTGGCTTAACTGATCGACGATTTGCGGCGTGTGTTCGGTGAACATCAGTGTCAACAACAGCCCCCGCGTCAGTTCCTTCCGCGCCGTCTCGAGGTTGAACGCCCTCGTCAGAATCAGGCTCGGCTGTTCGCCCTTGTGCTCGACGATGCCGCGGACGAAGACGATGCGATCGTCCTGAAACTCGTCCTTGAAGCGGACGAAATCGTCCGGCCACATCGTGCACTCGACCTGGCCCGTAAAGTCTTCGAGCTTGCAGCGGACGTAGCGCGAGTTGCCGTTGCGGCCCGGCCGTTTCGTATTCATGAACCGGACCTGATTGAGCATTCCCGCGAGCAGCACCTCCTGGTTGGCCTCCAGCTTCACGAGTTGTTCCACCGAGTGCGACGCGAACCGCCGCAACTCCGCTTCGTGTTCGGCGAGCGGGTGGCTGGAAAAATAAAAGTCGAGCGCCTCCTTCTCGAAGCGGAGTCGTTCGTTGTCCGGCCACTCCGGCACGTCGGGGAGCACCTCCGCAACTTTCGCGGCTTCGGCGCCGCCCTCGATCACGTCGAAGAAGTTTTTCTGCCCGCGGCGGCGGTCCTGCTGAAGCTCGCCGGCGGACTGCAGCGCGTTCGGCAGGGCGTGCATGAGGGCCGCACGCTTGCCGAAGGTGTCGAACGCCCCCGCCTTGATCAGCCGTTCGATCGCCGATTTCGGGACCAGCTTGAGGTCGATCCGCTCGCAGAAGTCGAACAGGTCGACGAACGGCCCTTTCTCGCGGCGGGCGCGGGCGACCTCCTCCGCGGCGCCACGGCCGACGCCCTTGATCGCCGTCAGCCCGAAAACGATCTGCCCGTCGCGGACGGTGAACTCCGCCTGGCCTTCGTTCACGTCCGGGGCGCGGACCTTCGCGCCGAGCCGCTGCGCATCGGCGATATGCTCGACGAACACGTCGCGCTTATTGCCGTCGTCGATCTCGCTGGTCAATAGCGCCGCCATGAACTCTGGCGTGTAGTGGGTCTTCAGGTACGCCGTTTGGTAACCGATCTGCGCGTACGCCGCCGTGTGGCTCTTGTTGAAGCCGTAGCCGCCAAAGACGACGATCAAGCGGAAGACCTCTTCGGCCGTCCCTTTGTCAACGCCGCGCTGCTGGGCCCCCGCGATGAAGTCGGCCTTCATCGCGTCCATGACTTCCTGTTTCTTCTTGCTGATCGCCTTGATGCAGACGTAGGCGCTCGCCAACTCGAACCCGCCGAGCCGGTTGAGAATGCGCATGATCTGTTCCTGATAGACCATGACCCCGTAGGTCTCGTCGAGCACCTCCCGGAGCACCGGATGCGGGTAGTCCCACTTCTCGCGGCCGTGTTTGCGGTTGACGTAGCTGTCGACCATGCCGCCCTGCAGCGGGCCGGGGCGATAGAGGGCGTTGACGGCGATCAGGTCGCGGATCGTATCCGGCTTCAACCGTGTCAAGAGTTCGCGGATGCCTTCCTTTTCGAGCTGAAACACGCCCTTGGTGTCGCCCCGCTGCAGGAGTCGGTAGGTCGCGGCGTCGTCCAGCGGCAGCGTCTGCAGGTTGATTTCCTCGCCACGCGTCTGCTTGATGAGCTTAACCGCGTTGTCCAGGACCGTGAGCGTCCGCAAGCCCAGGATGTCCATCTTGAGCATGCCGACCTTATCCAGGTCCTCCATCACCCACTGCGTCGTGATGACCTGGTCGCCGTTGACCCGGGAGCCGTCGTCGCCCTTCCTTGGGGCGACCTGAATCGGCACGTACTCGATCAGCGGGCGGTCGGCGATGACGACGCCCGCGGCATGAGTGCCCGCGTTGCGATTGGTGCCTTCGAGCTTACGGGCGATGTCCACCCACTCGCGGACGAGCGGGTCGCCCGTGTACTCCTTCTTCAGGTCCGGCGATTCGGCGAGCGCATCGTCGAGCGTGACGCCGAGCCGGGCGGGCACCTGCTTCGTGATCGCGTTGACCCGCTCGAGCGGGATGTCGAGGACGCGGCCCACGTCCTTGAGTGCCGCCTTGGCCGCCAGCGTGCCGAACGTCGCGATCTGCGCGACGCTCTCGGCCCCGAACTTCTGCTTGACGTACTGGATCACCTGCTCCCGCCGGTCCTGACAGAAGTCGATGTCGATGTCCGGCGCTTCCGCCCGGTTCGGGTCGAGAAAGCGTTCGAACAGCAGGTCGTATTCGAGCGGGCAGACGTGACTGAGTTTGAGGACGTAACTGACGATCGCGCCGCAGCCGGACCCGCGGGCCGTCGCGGGGATACCCTGCTCATGGGCGAACCGTACGAAGTCCCAGACGATCAGAAAGTAACTCGCGTAGCCCATGCGGCAGATGATGTCGAGTTCGTGATCGAGCCGCGACCGCGCCGCCTCCGGCGGCTCGCGGCCGTAGCGGTCGATCAGCCCCTGCTCGCAGAGTTCCCTCAGATACGTCTCAGGTTTCTTCTTCTGGGGCGGAGTGAAGACGGGGAAGTGGCGGGCCTTGAAGTCCAGGTCGATGTGCACCCGGTCGGCGATCTCCTGACTGCGACGGACCGCCTCCTCGTGGCCGGCGAACAGGCGATACATCTCCTCCGGCGGCCGGACGTAGAACTGATCGCTGCCATAGCGCATGCGACTTTCGTCGCGCAGGAGCTTGCCCGTCTTGACGCACAAAAGAACATCGTGTGCCTGGGCGTCGCCCTGTTGCAGGTAGTGTGCGTCGCAGGTCGCGACGAGCGGCAGGCCGAGGCGGTTGGCGACGTCGATCGCCCCCTCGCCGCAGAGCTTCTGAATCTCCAGGCCGTTGTTCTGAATTTCGACGTAAAAGTCCGGACCGAACAGCCGGGCGAACCATTCGGCGAGTTTTGTCGCCTCGTCGAGTTGGTCCTTCAAAATAAACTCGCTGAACTCGCTGGACGCACAGCCGCTCAGACAGACCAGGCCGTCCTTGTGGGCCTCGAGCAGTTCCTTGTCGATCCGCGGGACGTAGTGATAGCCTTCCAGGTACGCTGCGGAGGCCATCTTGATCAGGTTTTTGAACCCGGTCGCGTTCTTGGCGAGGAGCGTCAGGTGATAGCTGGCGTCCCCGCGGCGGCGGGCGTCGCGCTCGCTCCGTTTACCCGGCGCCACGTACGCTTCGTAACCGATGATCGGGTTGATGCCCGCTTCTTTGCAGGCGCGATAGAATTCGATCGCGCCGTACAGATTGCCGTGATCGGTCAGGGCGATGGCGTTCATGCCCTGCTCTTTTACGTGGGCGACCAATTCGGGAATCCGGTTGGCGCCGTCGAGCAGGCTGTAGTGACTGTGGCAGTGAAGGTGAACGAATTGTTGGGGCATATGACTCGACAGTACGAAGCCGAATGCAAAAAAGAATTCCTCCCGGCTGCGAAGTCGGGGTGGATTCGTCCGAATGACTCACTTTTCGGTCAGCTCATTCGACGAGCGAGTCCGGGTCGGCGACTCCCCGGAGATACCGGGCGAGGAGCATCTGCACGGCCTGGATCTTCTGCCACTCGGGATAGGCGATCGTGACGGCCGTGCCGTCGTCGCTCGGCCGCAGATCGTATAGGGCACTGGTGATGCCGCGGTGCAGGAAGTCCAGGATTTCCGCCAGCCGGGCGGCCTGCGACGGCGTCAGCTTGCTCGGCAGCGTCGGCAACCGCTCCTCGACCGCCGCCCAGAAGCGATCGGCCTCCTCGTCGTCGGCGTTCAATTCGAACGCCTGACTCCCGCCGGCCGTGATGTCGCCCGGGACCGTTTTCGACTGCGGCACCGGCTCGTTCTTGTGGGCGGCCTTCTCGGCGGCGGAGCGGGCGGCGATCTCCTCGTTCGACCCGAACATGAGGATCGAGCGGCCGATGCCGACGCGGTCGCCCGGCCGTAACCGGCGAATCTGCACGGGGTTGCCGTTTATTCGCGTTCCGTTGGTGCTATCCAGGTCGGTCAGAATCACGTCGTCGTTGTCGAACTGCACTTTGGCGTGAAAGCGGCTGACGCGTTCGTCGTTGAGGCGAAGGATGTTGCCCTCTTCGCGGCCGATGGTGACCGGCACGGGCAAATCGCGGAAGAGGCGGCCTTTATCGACGCCTTCGAGCACCTGGAAGGTGACCGTTTTCATTGCTGCCCCGCAGGTGCCCCGAAAATCGGCACGCGATGACCGCCCATATGTGCAACGAGTATGCCGGAGGTGTAACGTACGGCCGCCGGGAAGTCCACTCAAATCATTTTTCCGAACCACGCCTCCCTTGTCAATTCGGGGGTGCGAAACTCGACTTCGGGCAGATGGCGAAACCAGGTGAGTTGGCGTTTCGCGAAGTTGCGGGTGCGCTGCTGGATGAGAGAGACCGTTTCGTCCCAGCCGCGCTTCTCATCGAGAAAATCGTTGAGTTCGCGATAGCCGAGGGCGAGGCCGGCCTCGCGGCTGAGGGGGCGGGGGAGCGTCCGCAACGCACGCACCTCGTCGAGCCAGCCGCCGGCGACGAGGTCCAGGACACGCTGATTGATTCGGGCGTAAAGCTCCTCACGCGGCCGTTCGAGGCACAATACCTGTGCGGCTTGGGGATGAGCGTTCGCCCCCCATTGCGTCTGCCACTCGCTCATTGGCCGTCCGGTGACTTCCCATACTTCGAGCGCCCGTGTGACCCGCCGGACGTCATTCGGATGCAGACGGTCCGCCGTCCGCTGATCGACCGCAGCGAGTTTCGCGTGCAGCGCTTCGACGCCGACCGCCTCGACTTCCGCGGAAAGGCGGGCACGAACGTCGGCATCGGCGGGCGGGCCCTCGAACAGTCCCGACAGGAGCGCTTTCAAATAGAGCGGCGTTCCTCCCACGAACAGCGCCCGGCGGCCGCGGGCCTCGATCTCTCGCACGCATTCACGCCCCCGCTCCAGCCACCAGGCGACGCTGCCGGTCTCCCACGGGTCGAGCACGTCAATCAAATGGTGCGACACGCGGCGGCGGTCCTCGACACCCGGCTTGGCCGTGCCGATGTCCAGGCCGCGATAGAGCGTCATCGAATCCATCGCGACGATTTCCGCGCCGATTCGCTCGGCCAGTTCGAGCGCGAGCGCCGATTTGCCCGAGCCAGTCGGCCCGGTGAGGACGAGTGCGGAACGAAAATCGTCGGGTCGGGCCACGGTCCTTATCATACTCTGCGTCCGGGATCACCACGGTGCGAGAACCGCGATGACCGTCAAGCGCCGCTCCGCTGGCATTCTGCTGCACCCAACTTCACTGCCCGGCCGGTACGGCATCGGCGACCTCGGCCCGGCCGCCATCGCGTGGGTCGAATCGCTCGCCAAGGCGAAGCAAACCTGGTGGCAAATGCTGCCGCTCGGCCCGACCGGCTACGGCGATTCGCCCTATCAGAGCTACTCCGCGTTCGCCGGCAATCCGAACCTGATCAGTCCCGTCTTCCTCGTCCGCGACGGACTGCTCTCGGCAGGGGATCTCAAGAGCGTCAACTTCGCGGCGGATGCGGTCGATTACGAGAACGTCAACAAGTTCAAGGGTTGGATCCTCGACCGCGCGTGGGCCGCGTTTCGAAAGGGGACCGCGTCTCATCTGAAGTCGGACTACGAGCGGTTCTGCCGCGACGAGGCGAGCTGGCTGGACGATTACGCGCTCTTCATGGCGCTGAAAAGTGCACACGACCTTCGGCCGTGGCACGAATGGTCGGCCCCGCTCCGCCGCCGTGATCCGAAGGCGCTGGAGGCGGCGAGGAAAGAACACACCGACGCCATCGGGCAACACCGCTTCCGGCAATTCCTGTTCTTCCGCCAACTCGATGCTCTCCGGCAGCATGCGCACAAGCTCGGCGTGAAGTTGATCGGCGACGCGCCGATCTTCGTCGCGGCGGACTCGGCGGACGTCTGGGCGCATCCCGAGTTGTTCCTGCTGGACGCCGACCGTAAGCCGAAGTTCGTCGCCGGGGTGCCGCCGGATTACTTCAGCGCGACCGGGCAACTTTGGGGCAACCCGCTCTACGATTGGAGCGCGCTCAAAGCCCAGAACTACGCCTGGTGGGTCGCTCGGCTGCGGGCGACGCTCCGCCAGGTCGACCTCGTGCGGCTGGACCATTTCCGCGGGTTCGAGGCCGCCTGGAACATCCCGTTCGGCAGCCCGACCGCGGAGACCGGTGTGTGGGTGAAGGGGCCCGCCGTTGATTTCTTCCAAACGCTCAAGAGAGAACTCGGCGACCTGCCGCTGATCGCAGAAGACCTGGGCCTGATCTCCGATGAGGTGCATGCCCTTCGGGACCATTTCGGTCTGCCGGGGATGTGCATCCTGCAATTCGCGTACGGCGGGGCGGTCGAATTCCGTTTTCTGCCGCACAACCATGTCCGCAACGCATTCATCTATACCGGCACGCACGACAACGACACGACCCGCGGCTGGTGGCACACCCTCAACGACGCCGAGCGGACGCTGCTGCGACGATACATGCCGCACGTGGACGAAGACCCGGTCTGGTGGCTGATCCGTACCGCGTGGGGCTCGGTCGCGGATTTCGCGGTCATCCCGCTGCAAGACATGCTCGACCTGGGCACGGAGGCGCGGATGAACGTCCCCGGCGTAGCGTCGGGCAACTGGCGCTGGCGCGTCCGCGAGGAGCAGTTGTCGCCGGCGGTGTTCGAGCGGTTGGCCGATCTGACGTACCTCTACAATCGCCACCCGGAGCCCCAGGAGAATGCCAAGTGATTCCGGGACAGCGCCTGTAGGGTGGGTCGAGGGAGCGGAGCGA
>DATJGQ010000413.1:0-2780 GCA_035494815.1 Gemmataceae bacterium | reverse complement strand
GTACTGCAGTTTTTGGTAGGCGGGGGGGACCGTATCGGCGTCGGGCTGGTCGTGCAGGTCCTCCAGGATCTGGCTGACCTCGTCGAGGTGGTCGTCGTCCAGGTCGGCTTCTGTCAATTCCGCGGGATCGTGGACCGCGTAGACTTCCATTTTCACGACGTACCGGCGGTCGTCGGTCGCCGACATCGGTTGGCCACAGAGGTCACACGTGTAGTGCAGCATGCCGATTGGTCCTCTGCGAAGGACACCCGTTCGCGCGCGAGAGTCGCCGGTCGGTGCGAGTCGACAGGCCGACGCGCCGGGGGTGAGTGCCTTCTTCTGAAAGTTCCCTCCACATCCACGAGTCGCACGTTTCGCCGCGCCTGTCAAGCGGAATTTGCCCGGCCTAACGGTTTTGCCGGGCCTGCCGGCGCGGCTTGCGGGCGCGATCGGAGGGTCTTAGCATGGGATGAGATTTATTGACGGACAGAGGCACTTTCAATGATCGGCCCGGTGTTCGGCGCGGAGGTGAAGCGGGCCGGACGTCGGGGCCGGGCCCACATTCTGAGATGGATCTATGCCGGCTGGCTCGTCACGGAACTCATCGTCCTCTATTTCAATTACCTGCCGGCGCCGGCCGCGACCGGGCTGGTACCCGCACCTACCGCGGGCGAGACGGCCGCGTTCGCCCGGGGGTTCGTCGAGCTGGTGCTCTTTCAGCAGTTCGCGCTGATCTTTCTGGCGACGCCGGCGTTCGCGGCCGGGGCCGTCACCGACGAGAAGACCCGCGGCACTCTGCAACAGCTGCTCACGGCCGATCTCCGCGCTTACGACATCATCGTCGGCAAGCTGCTCGCCCGCGGCGGCCAGGTGGCGGCGTTGTGCCTGGCTGGGCTGCCGATGCTGGCGCTGCTCGGACCGTATGCCGGGCTGACGGCCGCATTTCTGGTGACCTGGGTCGCGGTCACGATCCTCGTCGTCTTCGGTCTGAGCGGGCTCAGTCTTCTCGCCTCGGTATGGACGAAGCAGACACGGTCGGCGGCCGTGCTGATTTATGGAATCATCGCGGCGGCGGCGGTCGCCGCCCTGTCGTCGCCGACGGCGATGTGGGGCAAGCTCCCCGCATGGATCAACGGATTCAACCCGATCTACGCCCTGACCACCGCCTACTCGACGGACGTTTGGCGTGAGGTCGGCCGGGACATCGCGTACACCGCGATCGCCTGGGGCGGGCTCGGCGTGACCTGCACGGGGCTGGCGATGTGGCGTCTGCGGCCGGCCTACATTCGACAGCTGACCTCGCCGCGGAAGCGGCGCGTCGTCAAGCGACTCCTCCTCCCTCGCCCCGCGCCGACCGGCCACCCGCTCGCCTGGAAAGAGACTTACGTCGGCCGGCGACTGCCAATCTGGCTTGCCGTCGGCCTGACTGCTGCCATCACCGGCTGCGGCGCGGCGGCCGCCGTCTGGGAGATGCAAAGCATCCGGACCTTCAACGCGTGGGACACGGTCGGGGTGCTCGCGTTTCCGGCGACCGTGCTGCTGGTGCTGCTAACGTTGTCGGTCGGCGTGCGGGCGTCGGGGACCGTCATCGGCGAGCGGGAGCGGCAGACGTGGGATGGCCTGTTGGCGACGCCAATCTCGCCGCGTGATCTGGTGCTCGGCAAGTATCGCGGCATCATCGCGGCCGGGCGGCCGCATTTGCTCGGGGCCTACCTCGCGCTGGCGGCGAGTGCGGCCATCATTCTCACGCCCGAGCCCCAGGCCGCCCTCGTCGTTCTGCCGGCCGCCGCATTGCTCGCACTCGTGACGGCGTGGCGAGTCCCTTGGTTGCGACCATGGCCGTGGATCTTATTAGCCGTGGTCACCGCCGGCTTCGCGGGGTTGCCCGCGTTCATGTTCACCGCGCTCGGCCTGTGGGCGTCCTGGGCGGCGATCGAGTTTCTCGGCGCGGTCGGGATCTGGTGGTCCGTACGCGCCGGAAGCTCCTGGCGAAGCCTGTTAGGCACCGTGGTCATCGGCTATCTCGGCGGACTGATGCTTCTCTGCGTCAGTACGCCGCTGGCATGTACCACCGCCGCGACCGGAGCGCTGGTAACCATCGTCATCAGCCCCGGGGACTTCGACGACTGGCCGGCGGTCGTGCCGTTGTTCTGGGCGGCGGGCGTCGCCGCGGCCTATTGGTGGGCGGGGCGAATGTTGCTCGCCCAGGCGTCCGCCTATCTGGCGAATCACGATCGGATCCCGTCGGATCGTCGCCGCCGGCCGGTTTTTGATGAGCCGCCACGGCGGCCGGAGGAATTGATCCGCCAACCCGTGTCAATTTAGATCGTTTGGGCACTTGCGTTCCTATTCTCGCGCGGCGGGGGGACAGATTCGTCCTGTCGTCAGCTCCCGAATGCCTTTCTGAATTCTTTTCCCCTATGTTTCTCGGCCGGATCTTACATGTCGCAATAATTCATGCCGCATCGGCACGGCACATGCTCTACTCACTCCCCAATTGCTGAACAGCGCGGCTTGGGACGGACCCGGAGTGTGCCGTGTGAGGCTATGTCCCCGCGACAGACCCTGTTGTGCCAGGCTGCGTCGAAATGAGGTCTGACATCTAGGTTCCGCGATCGCGCGAAGATCGCGGCTTAGGAGGAATCCTTTCAGTTCTTGTATCCCCCAATGAGCCGCTTTCCCCGGCGGCTCCTCACCTTCCCCTCATTTCCCCCCGGCTCATCCCCGCCAGCCGGCGACATCGGTCGCCGGCTCTTTTCTTTTCCCAAAGATGTTCCGCCGCGACCCGAGTCTTCGAGGGC
>DATJGQ010000412.1:0-3997 GCA_035494815.1 Gemmataceae bacterium | reverse complement strand
ATGCCGATCAAGTCCGCGCCGCTCTCGAGGACGCGCGGCAATTCGCCCGCGTCGTGCAGTTCGATGAGTGCGTCCATGCCGAGGGCTCGGGCGTCCCTGAGCAATCGCCCGAGAGTTTCGCCCGGCAGACACTCGGCGATCAGCAGCACCGCGTCGGCCCCCGCGACGCGGGCCTCGAGCAGTTGATAGCGGTCCAGCAGAAAGTCTTTCCGCAACAGTGGCCGATCGACGGCGGCACGGATCGCCCGGAGATGATCGAGATGCCCCTGGAAGAACGGGTCGTCGGTCAGCACGCTGAGACAGGTCGCGCCGTGAGAGGCGTACGCGCGGGCGATCGCGACCGGGTCGAAATCCGCACGAAGCACGCCGGCCGACGGCGACGCCTTCTTGACCTCCGCGATCACGGCCATGCCCGGCGCGGCAAGCAGCGCGGCCCGAAAGGGCCGCACCGGAGCGGCGTCGGCCAACCGCCGCTCCAACTCGGGCTCGGGGAGACGCTCGCGAGCCACGGCCAGTTCCCGCCGCTTGCTCGTTACGATCTGATCGAGGATCGTCATGCCGTTGCCGTTCTCCGAACGCCGCCCGGCCGGTAGCATACCGCCGGGAGGCGTCGTGCTCAAACTGGCCGAAGTCGTGTCGCTCGTCAAGGCGTTCGCCACCGTCGCGGCGGTCGGCCTGCCGGTCGCGATGCTCCTCTCGGTCCGCGCCCGCGGGCCGCTGTTGCCGCCGCAGCGGTGGCGGGCCGTCACGTGGACCGGCTGGCACTGCGGCGCGGCCTGCCTCGCGATGATCGCGATCCCGGAACTCTTCGCAGCGATGATCGACCCGCAGACGGTCCAGGGCTGGTTCCTTGATCAGGCGGTCGACGATCGGACGGTCAGTCGGCTGACACACCTCTTCGCCGGGGTGGGCGCGCTTCCGTTTGTGATCGCGACCTGGTGGCTGGTCGTTGGCACGTTCGGCGGAGCACGCTCGGAACAACTTGGCCGCATCATTCCTCACCGGCGGCGGGAAACTGTCCTCGGCGTGGTCGCGTGGCTCGCGGTCGGGCCGGTCGTATACGTGGTCAACCTGGTTACGCTGCTGGTATACGGCGCTCTGTATGGCTCGCAACCGCCCGACCATCCGCTGTTGGAATTGCTGCGACGCCAAAGCCCCGCGCACGCGGTCACGGTCCTCATCCTGGTCGAGAGCGTCGTCGCAGCGCCCATCCGGGAGGAACTGTTGTTTCGCGGCATCTTGCAGCCGTGGTTGTGCCGCCACCCGCGCGGCGACGCGCTCGGCTTCGGCTGGGCAATCGTCGCCGGCGTTCTCATCCGATCTCTAGGTACGAACGAATTGGGCCTCACACGCGCGCTCAGCATCGCCGCGCCGGCGATTTTGGTAGTCATTGTGGCGTCGGTCGCATTGGCAGTCGCCGACCGGGTTGGTCGCCCAGGTCCGCCGGCCGGGCTACGGTGGCTCGCGCCGCTCGCGAACGCCGAACGCCGCCGGCGGGCCGTCCTCGGCCTGTTCGCGTCGGCGGCTCTCTTCGGGAGTGTCCACAGCGCGGTCTGGCCGACCCCGATTCCGCTTGTGGCACTCGGTCTTGGTTTGGGTTGGCTGGCGCTTCGAACGCAACGCGTACTCGCGTCGGTCGTCACGCACGCCTTGTTCAATGCGGTCGCATGCCTCGACATGCTTTACGTAGCCGGCTGAGCTTTCACATCATCGGCAGCGCGGCGACCTGCGCGGTTCGCCCGCTTCCGACGGCCCCGACTTCTAGCACGGTCCCGGGCGCCTCCTGGCCCCGGCGGACGTAGCCGAGTCCGACCGGCCCAAGGCGTGGCGAAACGGCCGTCGACGTAATCAGGCCGACAGCCTTCCCCGCGGCGACTAATTCAACACCAGCCGCCGGCGAGGCCTCGTTGAACTTGAAACCGCGGAAGGCCCGGTTCACGTGCCCCGCCCGGTCGCGGGCCATGACGATCGGCTCCTGGCCGAGATAACAGCCTTTCGTGTAGCTGATCGCATCCGTGCGACCGACTTCGACCGCGAAACGATTCTCGTCGATGTCCTTGCCGAACTCCGGCATGCCGGCCTCGACCCGCAGCACCTCGAACGCTTCGGCGCCGGCCGCCACCGCGCCGGAATCGATCAATCGCTGCCGAACGTCGGCGCCCCGGCTGCGCAAACAAACGATGTCGTATCCCGGCAACGCCAGCGGGTCGTGCCGGCGAATGTGGCAAGTCGCGTTGGTCCCGAAAGTCCGCTCCATGTGTTGGAGCGTCCCGAGGTCGGGCACAGACTCCCCGAGCGCCTTCTCCAAGACGGCCTGTGCGGTCGGCCCCGCCAGGTGAAACTGAGCGAAGTCGGCGGTACGGTCGGCGAACTCGACCTGTTCGGAGATCAGGAAGTGGTCCAGGTGCTCAACGAGCCGGGTCGCCTGCCCCGCGGCCACGTCGAGCCACAGCGCGTCCCGGCCGCCGGCAATGCGGACGTGGTAGATGAGGGCGTGCGCCACGACTTTCGCCTTGGCGGTCGTAAAGAACGCTTCGCAGCCTCCGCCGAGGGGCAGGTTGGCCACGTCGTTGGTGCAGAGGTTGTGCAGGAAGCTGGGCGCGTCCGGCCCGGTCAATTCGACCTTGCCGCGGTCCGACTCGTCGAAGAGGGCCGCGGCGTCCCGCGCCTGCCGATAGTCGTCGGCCAGCTCACTCATTTGCAGTTCTCCGTCAAGACCATGAGCTTGTGCGCGTCGGGGAGAAATATGCAGTCACCGCCGGCGTCGACGATTCGCTGGACCTGTCGCGCCTGATCCATGGGCGTGGTGAACAGCCCTTCGGCGGCTTCGGCCGGGATCCCGGAGAGCAGGAGGATGCGGGCGCGCCGGGTGGCCCGCAACCACGGGTACACCGCCGGCCAATCGTCCGGCGGGGCCGCCGCGAGGGAGCGAAACGCCCGCTCCGTGTCGTCCTGGTCGATCATCCGCTGAAAGCCCTCGCCGAGGGCGGGCCGCGTTTGACACAACAGGACGATCGTGCCGTCGGGCCGAACGACGCGGGCGGCACACGCGAGCGCCCGAGCCATGTCCGCGATGTCCTGGCGGGCGGGGTCGCCGCTCATCGCCCCGATCACCGTGTCGGCCGGTCGGTTGACGGAGCCGCGCCAGTAGCGGTCGAGCAGAGCCCGCCCGTCGGCGGCGACGTCGTTGGACCCCGCGACAACCGCCGCCACCGTGTCGCCCGCACCTTCGACCACTTGCACCTGAAATGGGGCCCCGAGCAGCCAGGCGACTTCTTCCGCCTCTCCCCGAGCCGGCCAGGGCGCCTCACGGGGGACGTCCAACGACAGCGACTTGTCCCAGGCGTGCCGCGTCTCGACGTCACTCATCGCCGGGAAGACCGCTCCGGCGGCCCCCGCGTGCCCCATAAGCAAGTCGAATCGCAGTCCCGTCAACACCACCAGCTGATCCGCATCGACCACGGCCCGATTCAGGTAAACGCGACGGCCTTTGCGGGTCGTCGCGAGGTAGGCGAGCTGCTTGCGGTCGGCCGCGGCGTGCGTCGCCATCTGGACCGCCTCGAGCCGCTCCGGCAAATCGCCCACCCACTCCTGCCGCGAACCCGAGGGCGGACACAGCAGGGTCACGGCTTCCGGCGCGACGCCGGCCGACGTGATGTGATCCACGACTGCCGTCACCAGCTACGCCAGCCGCGGCAACCGCTCGTCGATCACAACCGTGACATGGTCGTCGGGGGACAGCGCCTTTCGGAGCGGCGGGTAACGCAGCGGCGTCTCGAGGGCTTGCCGCACCGTCGCGGCCGGGTCGGCGACCGCGGGCGGCGGCGCCGGCCGGTCGAGCGCGAGCAGTCGCTCCGCCGCGACGTCCACGGTCAACTGGTCCCGCCCGTAATCGATCGACACTTGCATCACTTCATCATCCGAACCTGGTCAAGCGCGGCCCGCTCGTTACCATTGTCCGCCGGTCGCGCGCACCCGGCAACGGTCCGCCCGGTTC
>DATJGQ010000411.1:0-3784 GCA_035494815.1 Gemmataceae bacterium | reverse complement strand
CACCCACGCGATTTTCGGAGCGCGCGATGCCCAACCCACGGGGCCTTTCCACGATGGATCCTCCACGCACACTTCGAGTTCTGGTCGCGGAAGACGAATCGGCCGCGGCGGCTGCCCTCGCGGAGCTTTTGCGGCGGGAAGGCTACGAAACGATGGTCGCCGAGGATGGTCTACAGGCATTGGACATGGCCAGGGACCAGCCTCCAGACGTCGCACTGCTCGACCTGGGCTTGCCCGGCCTGGACGGATACCAACTCGCCGAGCGGCTCTACGGCGAACGCGGCGATCGGCGGCCGTTGCTCGTCGCGGTCACAGGCCGCGGCGCAGCGCTCGACCGGGCCTGTTCTGCCGCGGCCGGTATCGATCTGCACCTCGTTAAGCCGATCGAGCCGGATCAACTCCTCGGGCTGCTCCGCCGGTTCAAGGCCACCATTCGGCCATGATGTCCGTCGCACGGTCAGGCTGGCCGCGAATCGGCCGCCCACGCCGCCAGTTGGCAGAACTTGTTTACCAATCGCAGTTGTTCGACGGTCCGGCACGACGTTTCCAGAAGTCCCGGGTTGGCGAGAACGACCGCGAGGCATTGCGCTCGCGAGACGGCCACATTCAGGCGGTTGGCGCTAAATAGAAATTCAACGCCCCGCGGCATGTCCTCCGCGGTCGACGTGGCCATCGACACGAGCACGACCGCCGCTTCCTGCCCCTGGAACTTGTCTACGGTGCCGACCCGCGCGCCGGCCGGCAGGACGGACTTCAAGTAGTTAACCTGCACGTTATAGGGGCTGACGACGAGGATGTCGTCCGTCGTCATGGGCCGGGCGACGCCGGCCCGATCCACGAATTGCTGGCGTAACAAATCGTCGTAGAGTCGTTTGACCGCGGCGGCTTCTTCGGCGCTCCGTTGGGTGCATCCGGCGTGCGGCACCGGAAGGAAGTGCACGCCGTCGTCCGAAAGGTTCGCGATCGGCGACGTGAAGATCAGCCGTCGTTTGGCGGTGTCGGTGTGTGGATCGAGCCGGCCTTCGTAGAAGGCGTCAGAGATGTAACGGCAAAGGGCAGGTCGCATCCGGCGAGTCTGTGCGAGGAAGATGCCGCGGTCCGCAGGGACCGTCGCCAGACCGCACAGCAGAAAATCCAGGACCGACGCACCGGACTCCGCCGGGTGAACGGCCTGGACCGGCTGCCCGAGTTGCATCTGGTCGCCAATCAGTACGAGGTTACGGGCGGCCGTCCCCATCGCGACGACATTGGCCAACGCGACCTGCCCCGCTTCGTCGATGAACAGGTAGTCGAGTTGCCGGTCGAGCCGCGGGTCGGCGAATAACCACGCGGTGCCGGCCAAAAGCTGGTCGTTCGTGCTGATGTCGCCGTTAGCCGTGACCGTACGAATGCATCGACCATCAAAGACCGAGTCGTCGCCGACAGAGCCTTTTTTGACTCCTGCAAACGAAACACCCTGCTTGGCTGCCAATTCTTCCACCTTCTGCAGAAGATTGCCGATCGCCTTGTGGGAATTGGCGGCGACGCCGATCCGTTTCCCGGCCCGGATCAATTGCACGATGGCATGGGCTGCGGTGTACGTCTTCCCGCACCCGGGCGGGCCCTGGATGAACAAGTAGGAGTTGTCCAGATGGGTCAGGGCATCGACGACCTCGCGGAGCGCGTGGTCGCCGCGCGCGATCGGGCGCCCGGGGTCTAGGCCGCGAATGCGCGGCAACGCCCGGTTCAAGATGTCGTGCAGGGCGGGATAACTATCGCGTCCGGCCAACAGATCCTCCGCCACGCGAAAGATGGCATCCCGGAGGACCGCGGTTTTGATTGTGACGCCGGGACCGATCGTCAGCGTCGGCGGCAGCGGCCCGCTCTTGGCGCCACGCTTGAGGCGGACAAGTCCTTGGCCCTCGACGATCTCCTCGATCGAACCGGCGTAGTCGAGCGAGGCGACATCGACCACGGTCTCGCCGGCAGTTCGTTTCGTCTCCTGGGGAGGAAACCGAAATGTGTGGACCAGCGAGCGCTTCACAGGCGTCGGCTCGCCGACGAGCGTCAGGCGGGCGAGGCACTCCGGGTCGTCGAGCAATTCGTCCTCGTCCTTGTCCTGTCGGGCGAAGACGTCCCACCATTGCGGCTTGCGCTCGCGGTCGTGGAAGCCGAGCAGGTCGGCGAGACGGCCGTGGCCTTGATTCGCGCCGCCGGTCATCGCCTCTAAGAGTCGTCGCTGGTAGTCGGCGTAACGGTCCTGAAGCTGTTTTCGCTTGTCGTCCGGCTCGAGTGTTTCCTCCAGATCCGTCGCCGGCTCCGGCTTGCTGAACCACGGCGTTTCCGGCGGACGGAGGGTCAGCAGCCATTCGCGGAGACGGTACGTCGAGACGCAGTCGGCCTCGTTGTAATCGGAAATCTCCTTGAGCAGTTGGTCATCGCGGCAGTCGCGCCAGCCGTTGTAGACGACGATACTGTCGGCGGCGGTCGTCACCCCGCCGCCGCGCTTTGTCCCCATGTAGAAAGTTTCAAGGTTCTTGAGCGAGTAGGACGGCTCCGAGACGCGGATCGCCTCACGGACGACCTTGTAAAGGTCGACGAACTTCCTCCCGCGCAGAAGATTGTCGAGCTGCTCTTCCGCGACGGCATATCGCGCCGCCAGCCGCTTGAGGGCTTCCGTCTCGTAGACGTTGTAGTGATAGATGTGCGCGGTCGGGTGCGCGACGAGGCGGCGGTCGAGGAACGCCATAAAGTCGCTGAGCGCGATCTGCTCCTGGTGGTGGTCGTGCGCCCAGAACGCCCGAAAAACCCACTCGCCATTGCTCTGGAAGTAAACGCCAAACAGGTATTCGAGCCCGTTCGGATGATACGGGTCGCCCTCCATGTCGAAGAACAGGTCACCGGCGTCGGACTGCGGGAGGCGGGCGAAGCCGCGGCCGGGCTCGCACGGGATGAGTTCGACCTTGTTGTCGCCGGTGCGACGCTTGTGGTCTTGCAAGGCCGCCTGATGCCGCAGGCGTTCCAGCGAATCGGGATTTAAATTGGGGACGGGCACGCCCGGCGACATTTGCGCCAATCCAGCGACCGTGTTGACGCCGGCACCCCTGAGCGTGACGATCTGCGACTTGCGGATGTTGGCGACCAGACTGAGGTGGTCGTCTTTCTGCCATTGGGCGGTGCACGTCGAAAGCCAATGGCAGTAATCGCAGTGGGCACACGGCTCGGGGTACGAATCCTTCGGCGGCGCCTGCACGAAATTCTCCAGCCGCCGCCGTGCGTGGCGGACGTAGTACGCGAAATCGCCGACGCGGAAGCTCTCCGTGTGGCCGTCGCCGAGGATCAGGTGCATCCGGTCCGGCTCACCGCCCTGCACGGTCGCCAGAGCGTCGGAATAGATCGACAACTGAAGGAGGTGGCTAACTTCCGGGTGCTGCGAGAGCTTCGTGTCGATCGCTTCGTAGCTGTAGTCGCCGAGCCGCGACGGGCGGGCCGTGCGGACTAGGAAGTCCGCGTACCCGCCCCAGCACCCGTCGAAAAGTGCCGCCTGATAGATGACCTCGGCCCCCTTCTCCATCGCCGCGATCGTTCGTTTACGGCGCTCGGACGCGGACAGCGTTTCGTCAATCTCGACGACCCGTTTGCCGTCGTCTTTGAAGAGTTGAAGGCGCTTGGTCTCGTGCGCGAGGCCTTTGCGTCGGAGGAGCTCGTCACTCTCGGACGCTTCATCTCGGACGAGGGTCTGAGTCAGGCTTCGTAAATCCAATAGCGCCGCGTGATGGCAGCCGAGGAATCTGACGAGGTCCGT
>DATJGQ010000410.1:0-4437 GCA_035494815.1 Gemmataceae bacterium | reverse complement strand
CCCCCCCCCCCCCCCCCCCCCCCCCCCCCCCCCCCGCTCGCCTGTCGGTCACGGCGTCACGAGACGCGGCAGGACATATTCCCGCAGGAACTCCGGCTCGATGCTGCCGTAGTGCCCGCCATAGTTGCCGGTCCACTTCGCTCCCGGTTCCCAGGGGTACTGTCGAAGTCGGCGATACAAGGCGCAGTCCGCGGGCGTATCGGTGATCGGCGTGAAGCCGTACCGGCCCGCGGCGCTGCGACACTCGCGGTCGGCCGTCCCGACAATTCCGATCCCCACGCCCAGGACCGCCAGGTCCCATTGGCTATAGAACACGTCGATGCCGCGGCGGCTGGCGCGAAGCGCCGGACGCAAGTCGTAGTCCTTGCACACCGACGGGGCGAGCAGCACCATGCGGTCCAGACTGTTCGGCGGCAGCCGTTCCGCGGCGGCGAGCACCACCGCACTTCCGGAACTGTGACTGACCAGGATCACCCGCTGGCCGGGGTGACACTGATTTCGCTGGGCGATTTCGGCCGCGAGCCGCGCTCCCTCGGTGAGGTGATTCTCATGGTCCACCTGATCGGCGATGACGCGTCGCGTGCCGTGCGACCAGACGAACGTCTCCACCTCGTACGGGGCGCCCGACCGTGCCACGAGCGTGCTCATGTTCTCCGAAAGCCCGCGGTAATCGCCGGCGCCGTTGGCGATGTAGATCACGCCGGTCGTCGGCACGCCCGGCGGCGGCGTGTAGCGGGAAAGTTCCGGTCGCGGCCCGAACCCCGAACAGCCGGCGAACAACGGCAACAGATAGACGACGTAACCGCGACTCACCCGAGGACCCCCGAAAGGGCGACAGGACGGGTCAAAGAGTCGGCCCATTGTATCGTGGCGCGGTCAAGGGGCGTCAAGCTCGTCAGGGCTACCGTCGAAAGGGAAGTCTGTCGGCCGGGGCACTGCGCGGAATAATCGCCGCAGATTCGCAACGGCGAGCGGGATTGCGTCAGCGCCCCGTGGAACTTCCTAGCGCCGGACCGGACGAAAGTCCACGGGGCGCTCACGCAACCCCGCTCGCGTTCACATCCTCACGGAATCGCTCGTGATGTCCCCGCGCGTTTGCGTCCTCGGATCGATCAACATGGACGTCGTCGTCCGCGTCGACTGGTTTCCGACTCGGGGAGAGACGGTCGCGGGAACGGCTACCGGTAAGTCTTGTCGTCCAGCCGTCCGAATTCGAGCCCGTCGCCCATCACGCCGACGGTCACGATCGCGAATGTGAACACCTTCGTCCCCGGCTCCAGGTGGCCGCCGAACGCCTTGTCCGGGGTCGCCAAGGTGATGTGGGCGTGGACCCGGCCGTCGATGATATAGCCGTTCATGCCGATCACGTCGGCGGAGGCCGTCGGGTTCGTGACGAACATGTTCTTCGACGGGAAACTGCGGTTCGTCACCTGGTGCAGCGCGTACGACTTCACCGAACCGATGCCCGACAAGATTACGGCGTTTCGGATCTTTTCTTCCTTCACCATCTTTTCCAGCCCCGCCAGCAGATCGGTCTCGTACTTGAACCGGAAGACCAGCACCCGCTCGAACTTTCCGCTGAGTGCGTACACGTCGGGCACGCGGTCGCTGTTGGGCTTGGCGTCGTCCGCGGGCGTGGGCGAGTGTTTGACGACCTCGCGCCGCGACTCTTGAGCCGCTGCGGTCAATACCAGCGCCAGCAGAACAAAGGCGGCGGTTGTCATGAGGCGGGAAAAAAGGTTCCATTCACGATGCGTCTTCATGGTGTTGTCCCTCGTCGGTCTTCTGGAGCTGGACTCTGTGAGGCCGGCCCCGCAGAGGCCGGCTACAGAAGACAGCCCGAATTGAGCTTGAGAACGAGGAGAGTATAAGGCGTGCGGCAGGCAGGTGAAACCGGGCTAACGGCGCACGATCCCTGGCAGCATCCGTTCGACTGCCTCCCGCACCTTGGCGCTCGGCGTGTAGAGCCAAAGTTCCTGAAGCCGCGGGTGGCCGACGAGGCAACGGAAACTCTCGGCCGTCAACTGCGGCATGCCGTCGACCATCAGTGCACGCAACGCCGGGGCGGCGGCCGCGGGCGACAAGTCCGTCAGACCCTTCATCGTGCTCAGCGTTACGTCTTCGAGCCGGGCGTGCCGCGCGAAGCTCGGCAATGACGTGACGTTCCGCATCCAGTCGAGTTTCAGCTTCGTCAATCCGAGCAGATCGGCGAGGACGCTCAGGTCGGACAACTTCGTGATCCGCATCAGCGCGAGGTCTTCGAGTGCCCGCAGCCGCGGCAGGTGCGACAAGTTCGTCGTTCCGCCGAGGAAAATCTGCAACGCCTGCAACGCCCGCAGCGGGAGCAGCAGCGACAGGTCCGGCAGCGTAATGCCACTCAGCCCGAGGCTGGTTAAGTTCGTCAGGCCGCTGACGACCGGAATGTCCTTCTTGTGGCCGACGAGGAACAGGCTCTTCAGTTGCGGCATCGCTTCGAGAAAGCGGAGCGAGAAGGTTCGCTTCGACTTCCCGAAGATGATTTCTTGGAGGCTCCCCGCCACGGCGGAGAAGCCGCTGACGTCTTCGAGTTTATACAGCGCGACTTGCAACCGCCGGAGGTTCGGGAAATAGCGGAGGAAGTTCAGGTCCCGGCTGGCGTCGAAGTAGACGTACAGTTGCACGTCGGGCCGGTCCGCAACAAGCTCGCCCGCCCGTTGGAGCTGTGCCGGCGTCAGCGGCCGCTCGAACTGGATGACCCTGCACTCCGGTTCGAGCGGCCGGAACGGGTCGCCGAAGCGTTCCCGCATGCCCGGCTCGTCGTTCAAGAAGCGGCGGGCGAAGAGACCGCAGGCGGGGACCGAGTTGCTCATGCACAACTCTGCGGGACGTCTTGCGAGTGGTCAAGCCGCCCTAAAGTTGTGTTTATGCATTTCTCGAAATCTTTTCACTCCCACCTCACGCCTCTTTCAGGTCCGCGGGGCTAAGCTGCCCCCGCGGTCGGCAGCGCATCGCGCCACGGACGTCGATCGCTCACCAACCCCGTTGACGCTGCGCACCCGTTCGCGCGGCCGGTCCCGCCCCCCGTGCGCGCCCTGCCTGTAAAGGAGACCCCGATGCGACCGAGTTCTTCCCGCCGCGGATTCACGCTCGTCGAGCTGTTGGTGGTGCTCGCCATCATCGCAGTGCTCATTGGATTGCTGTTGCCGGCCGTGCAAAAGATCCGTTCCGCGTCCTTACGAACGCAGTGTCAGAACAACCTGCGACAAGTCGGCCTGGCGGCGCAGATGTACCGCGACGTCAATCGTGACCGCTACCCGACCGCCCCGCGGCTGCCGAGTGCGGAGCCGACCCGGCCGGGCCTCGCGACCGTGCTTTACGACTTCGCCGGCCGTGACCCGAAACTGTTCCGCTGCCCGCTCGACGACAAGTACTTCGAGACCGAGGCGCTGAGCTACGAGTGGCCACAGCCGAAGCGCGGCCCGTCCGGGCAGACGTTTGACGAACTACGGGCTGCATGGAACGACGCCCCGTCCGGCACCATCTGGCTCGCCTATGACTTCGACCCCGTCCACAATGTCGCCGGCACGCCGAACGACCGCGTGTTCCTGTACGCCGACGGCCATTGCGAGTGAAGGAGGGAAGCCGATGAAACTATTCTCAACACCCCGCCGTCGCCGTATCGGTTGGACGGCACTTGCGGTGGCGCTCGTGCTGCTCGTCTGGCTGCTCTGGCCGAACCGCAACCTCGCACGGGTCCGGGCGTTGCAAGGCGAATTGTTCGGCGAGGCCGGCAAAGCCCTGTCGCCGGAGCAACGTCAGGAAAAGTTCAACGCCCTGCGGGAAGCGACGCGGAACTTGTCGCCGGCCCAGCGGGACGAACTGGCGCGCGACGGCATGCGGCGGCAGTCGGACCAGATGGCCCGCTACGTCAAGATGACCCCGCAGGAGAAGCGGCGGTATCTCGATGAGCAGATCAACCGCCAGGAGGAGATGCGGCGGCGAATGCAACAGCAGCCGGCGGCGAACGGCAACGGGCCGGCCGGCGCCCCCGGCGGCCTCGGAATGGCGTCCGGCACGGGTGGTCGGGGCAATCGTCCGCCGCCGACGGCTGAAGAAAAGGAGAAGCGCCGTAAGCAGATGCTCGACCGCACGACGCCGGAGCTGCGGGAGAACAGAGACCAGTTCCGCCGGGATATGGAGGCGCGTCGCCAACAGCGCGGCCTGCCGCCAACGCCGTCGGGCGGCGGCCGCGGGCGCCGTTGAAAAAGGCGAGCGGGGTCGCGTTAGCGCCCCGAGAACTCTTAAATATCCCTGACATTTGAAAGTCCTCGGGGCGCTGACGCGACCCCGCTCGCATTCGGAATCCGGCGTCGGCAGAAAACGTGAGTGGCTGCTTGTGATCCGGACCGGCGTCCGGTAGAGTCGCTGCCGATTCGCCGTCAAATCACGAGGGCTCGT
>DATJGQ010000409.1:0-9480 GCA_035494815.1 Gemmataceae bacterium | reverse complement strand
TCGGCAACCATAAGTATACCAAGTGAAACAGGTAGCCCTTCGCCTTCCAGTCCGCAAGGGGCGTCGCGAAGTTGCGACTCGACAACGTCGTTTCAAAGGCGAAATCCACCTTCCGGTCAGCCAACTCGATCAGCCGGCGAATCATAACGATGCCGGCCTCAGAATTCGCCTCCGAAGGGTTTAATCCCGAGAGCCCGTGGGCGATCACGTCCGCGTTAACGAAGAACTCGACTTCGAGTGCGTCCCGCAATAGCAGTTTCGCGCAGTCGTCTTACCGGCACCGTTTGGGCCGCCGATCAACACCACGTTCGGCATTCATCGTCCTCAGTGGTTAAACGCAAACTCCTTCGCGTTCACCAGTGCCCAGAACAGGTCGCGCAAAGCGTCGGCGCGGTCGCTCTCTTCCGCCAGCGCCGCCCGCACTTTCGCGCGCTCGGACGCGCTCGGCAGCCGTGACAGCGTCCCGAGGAACAGATCCTCCACGATCGCATCGTCGGTGGCCTTCGCCGTCAACAGCCGGCCCAATCGGCCCTCCGGCGCCCGCAGCCGTTTCTGGATGCCCTCGGCGTTTTGCAGATGCAGAAGTTGCGGCACCGTCACGTCGTCATTGCGCTCGCAGGCGCAGGCCGTGTTTCGGTCCGAACGGCCGAAGAGCGTCAGGAAGTATGACTTCAAGTTCGGGTCCGGCATTTGGATCGCCCGCGCCCCCTGCGGGTAACCCGGGAACGTTTCGGCCACGCCGGTCGCCTGCGCGACGGCGTCGAGCAGCACCTCCGCCGGCAGACGGCGGGCGTAATAGTGCGAATAGAACCGCGTGTCCGTCGCGTTGGTCGGCTTCGTCGCCGAGCCGAGCTGATAGGCCCGCGAATTGAGGATCAGGCGCATCAGATGTTTGAGGTCGTACTTGTGCCCGACGAATTCGCGGACGAGCGCGGTCCACAGTTCCTGGTTCGAGGGCGGATTTGTCTGGCGGAGGTCATCGACCGGCTCGACCAGGCCGACGCCGAGATAGTGCCTGACGATCCGATTCACCATCGCGCCGGCGAAGGACTCGTTCTTCGGGTCGGTGAGCCAGTCGGCGAGTTTCGCCCGCGGGTCGTCGCCCGGTTCGACGTGCGTGGACGCGCGGTCGAGCGGCTGCGGCGCTATGAACTCGCCGGTGCGCGGCTGGCGGACTCCGACCGGCTGGTCGTTCGCCCGCGGGTTCGGCGTCTCGACCTTGAGCGTCGTCGGCCCGCCCATGGTCATCATCAGCGGTCCGCGCGGCCGGTCGAGCTTCGTGCGCGAGAAGAACGCCGCAAAGTGATAGTAGTCGTCCTGCGTATAGCGCTCGAGCGGATGGTTGTGACACTTCGCACAGCCGATCCGCGTGCCGAGGAACGCCTGCGCGACCGCGTCGGGCACGTCGGACTTCTCCGGCTCACGGGCCTCGCCGATCGTGACCACAAAGTAGCCGACGGCCGGCTGTTCGGCCGGCGAGCCGGTCGCGGTCAGAACGTCGCGGGCGAGTTCGTCCCACGGGCGATTTTTCGCCACCTGCTGCCGCAGCCAGGTGTGGAACGACCGCACACCCTTCGTGCCGCGGACGTCGCGTTCGCGCTCGCGGCGGTTTTGAAACAGGTCGGCGAGAAACAGCGTCCAGTAGTCGACGAATTCGGGCCGTTCCAACAACGAGTCGATGAGTCTCGCCCGCTTGTCCGGCGACCGATCCGCGAGAAAATTACGGACCTCGTTCGGCTGGGGCAGCGTGCCGATCGCATCGAGAAATGCGCGGCGGCAGAATTCGGCCTCGTCACTGAGTTCGGACGGTTCGATCCGAAGCACCGCGAGCTTGTCGAACACGTGCTCGTCGATGACGTTATTACGGACGGCGAACTTCTCGGCCGGGATCATCTGCTCGTGCGGCACGGTGACAATGACCGCGGCGACCACGTCCTGATAAGCCACGCGAATCGCGGTCTCGCCCTGCCGATGTGCGGTGATCAGCCCGCCCGGCGTGACCGAAACCGTACCCGAATCGTTCGAGTCGAACCGGGCCAGCCAGGTGACGTCGCGCCAGATTCCAGGGGCGAATTCCGCGCGGGCGAGCAACTGTTGCTCGTCGCCGACCTTCATGGTCCGCGAACCCGGCAGCACGACCAGACGACGGGCTTCCGCGATGCGTTGCGAGTCGCGGCCGCCCGGCCCCGGTGCGCCGGCCTCGATCCAGTCGCTCAACAGTCGATGGGCTCGGTTGCCAGGATCGATCAACCGCCCGCCTTCGTGCGGCACGGTCGCGAGCGCCTTCTGCAGGAACAGACTGTCCGCGGCGCTGGCGGCGAGTCGGCGGGCGCCGAACTCGCGCGTCAGCCATCGGTAGTCTTGCTCGGGCGCGTAGCCACGCAGACTCAGCCGAAAGCCGTTCTGGCCGGTCGCCTTGCCGTGGCAGGTTCCGGCGTTGCAGCCGAGGCGGGTCAAGAGCGGCAATACGTCATTGACGAACGACGGGGCGGCGCCTGACTCCGAACCGACCGACACCGGGATTGACGCCGATCGGCCCTCGAACGTCGCAGTGATCTCGGTCTCGCCAGGGGCGGCGGGGTAGCACTCGCCGCGCACGACGTTGGCCACCCGCGCTTCGGCCGACGACATCGTCGCGTCGCCCGTCACGTCCCGCCGTGAACCGTCCGCATAAATTGCGGTGACGATGACTCGCTGCCGGTCGTGCGGGCCGGACAGGTCCAGGCGGTCCGGTTGGATCTCCAGCCGCTCCGGGGCGGGCGACGCGGCACGGACGGGAACCACTGTCAGGACTAGAGTGATGGCAGCGAGCAGGCGGCTCATCCGGTACCTCGGACGGCAGAACACCGGGGAGGCGGACGGGACTGGGGAATGGGCAACGTTCAGCGTATCCCGGCGTCCGCGGCGCCGCAAGATGATTCGCCGACCCGACGCTGCGTGCGCTCACCAACCGCTCCCAGCGACCTCGTAGACCGTGTGACCGTAACGCAGGTTGCAATTGAGCGGCCGCAGTCGGAGATCGTCCTGAATTGCCGGGTAGTTTCCGCTTTCGACCAGCACGTAATGCACGCCCCGGCGAAGGAACGCGGGGTGGTCCCACGTGGCGCTGACCTCCACGAGCATCTTTGAGCGATCAGCAAACCGGAATGCAGGGTTCGAACTTTTCGGTATCAGTCGGAAATGTGCGTGCCGGTTGTAATACCGTGCGTTTTCGCCTCGCGGGTCCAGCTCGCGCCACACATTGACCGGGTGGAAGGGGACGGGGGTCAGGGTTCGGCCGCCGAGGGCGCTGACGACGACGCCCGAATTGAGGGGACCGTAACAAACCCAGAACGGCGGCCCCCCGGGCGCCTCGTGGTTGCACCGCGCAACTTGCCGGGCCAAATCCAGATCCTGTAGCGAGTGCAGTCCCAGCGCGAGCGGGTTGAAGAAGAAGCCCGTCGCGACGACGGCACTGCCGACAAGTCCGCCGAAGAGCCGCCGCCGTCCCGCGACGAGGGCGTATGACGCGACGCCGACTCCCGTCGCCGCGAGGCCCACGAAGCTCCAGCCGAGTAGATCGCCGACCTCCCGCCGGGTCACCTCGCCCATGCAGACGCAGAGCCCGGCCATCGCAAGAGCAACCGCAACTGTGGCCAACCGGTCGTACCAGCCGTCGGAAGCCGCCGGGATTCGTCCGCCGCGGAGCAAATCGAGACTGACGACAATCGATATGAGTCCGAACGCCAGATCGCAACGCCACTCGAACGTTCGCGACAACAAGGTCGCCTTTGCCAACCAGTCGGGGAATCCAACGAGACAGAAGACGGCCAGTCCGGGCACGAGAGCGACGAGGAGCCAGGTTGTTGCGCTCGCCGCCCGGCGGATTCGCGGAATCAGCATTAAACTCAGAATCACCGCCGGATAGAAGTGGTAGAAAGATGCCGCTTCGCACTGGTTCCGCCAGCGCCCGGGCAGGGCGCCGCTCGCGTCCGCGCCGCCGTAAAAAGTAACGAGGTTGAACCAGCCGCTAAACCAGCGGATCGGCGGATACTTGCCGCCCAGGCAGACGCGTTGGCCGGGATACACCGATTCCGCCATCGCCCGCAGCGCATCTCGGCTGTCGACGGCCCACGCACCGACTAAAGCCATCGCAATAACGACCGCAGCCGAAACGGCTAAGATGCGAGACCGCTTCGACAAATTCGGCCTGTCCACCCGTCGTCGCCGCAGGAGCAGCCCCGCGAAGATCGCCCCGAACACATACGCGAGCACGACCTGCCACGGCGGATAGAGGACGAGCACGAACCCGGCCAACGCCACTCCAAGGAAAACGGCGTTGGGCCACGCGACGCATGACCGCTGCGTCGTGCACACGTGATACGCGCACACGCAAGACAGCGCCGCGAAGAACGTGACGTAGGCCGGCAACATCGACCAGGCGACCGTGTGGGCGGAGGCACAAAACCAGAACGCCCCAAAGCCGGCCAGGCGGGTGTGCCCGTCTAACACGATCTCAAACAGCAGCCACAGGACGGTGAAGCAGGCGAAGGGCGGGAACCA
Source organism: Gemmataceae bacterium (assembly GCA_035494815.1). Taxonomy (GTDB): domain Bacteria; phylum Planctomycetota; class Planctomycetia; order Gemmatales; family Gemmataceae; genus DATJGQ01. The sequence goes on along the minus strand of DATJGQ010000409.1, from coordinate 4,938 downwards.
CCATTGCCATGCCAGCCCGCGGGCGCCGCCGAACAGGAAGTAGCCCCAGGTCGCGGGGCGGGCCGGGAGACTGACATGCGCCACCGGGACCGTCCAGATCAGCAGCATGTTCTGTCCGCCCGGCAGCAGCTCGTTCACGATCGGGAACCGCGGCCGATGATTCAATTGGCTCAGCGCGTACGGCGTCCAGAGGAGGTACTCGTCGCTGCGGATGCGTCGGGCCTGTGTGTGGCAGGGCGTCCGGAACGAGTCGCCGTCTCCGCCGGTCGCGAGCGCGAGCGTTCGCTGGATCGGAGTCAGCGCGAAGTCTCGTCGCGGCTGGCCCGGCTCCAGGTTTTCGGCGAGGGCGGCGATCGACGAGCCGTGCACGCCGCAGAGCACGAGGATAAGGAAGAGAGTCCAGACACCGGTCAGGACGCGCGCCCGGAACGACATGGGAACGATCGAGCGAAGCATGGTTTTGTCGGCGAGCATCGTCGCGGGGGGCTAAGCGGCTTTGCGACCGGCGGTCGGCTCAGTGACGGAGACGTCCGAGTGAACGCGGAGGCGGCCGGCCCCTTCGAGGCGCGCGAGCCGGTGTTCGAGCAGGGCCACCGTCTGGATCAGTCGCGTGTGGCGGCGGTGATAACGCGTCAGCGCGACCGTCATGCCGAACGCGAAAAAGTACGCCGTCGTCACCGCCACGAACAACACCGCTGCCGGGTAACTCAACCGGCACCAGTGGGCCGCCGTCATCAACAATTCCGGTAACAGCCCGCAGACGAGCAGTCCGGCGGCACACGCGAGCCAGAGAAGGCTGTATTTTTCGCGGAGGTCGCGGCGGCGGACCCAGGCGAGCGTCAGCGCGAAGGCCGCGATGCCGCCGATCATCATCAGTCGTTCGGCGTTGATCATCCGCGGTATTCCCGGGCGCGCATCCGGTCGATTAGGATCGAAGCGGACACTTTCGTCATGTAATAGAGGGCGCGCAACCGGCGGATCGAAGAGACGCCCCCCTGCCTCTCGCGCATGCGCACGCCCACTTCCCCGACGCGCAGCCCGTTGCGGACGCACCAGAAGAGCGACTCCGGTTCCGGGTAATCGTCCGGATATCGATGAGCGAAGCTCGCCCAGGCGCGCGGGCCGGCGCACCGGAAACCGCTCGTCGGGTCGGTCACGACGGCGCCTGTCAACGAACCGATCAGTACGCGGAAAAGGCGGATGCCCGCCCGCCGTGCGGCGGTCGAACGAAAACCGTCCGCGGATTCGTCCACGAACCGCGAGCCGATGCACAGGTCCAGCCCGCGCCGCCGGCATTCGTCGACCAGAGTTTCGACATACCCGGCGTCGTGCTGACCGTCGCCGTCGAATTGAATGACGTACTCGTAGCCCGACTTCCACGCCGCGAACAGGTAACCGGTCTGGACCGTGACGCCGATCCCGCAGTTCATCGGCAGATGGACGACGTGTCCGTGGCCGTGGCTGGCGCGTGCGAGCCGCTCCGCGGTGGCCCGCGTGCCGTCGGTCGAACCGTCGTTGACGATCAACCAGTCGTAGTTCGGCGGCAGGCGATTGAGATCTTCGACCACGGCCGGCAGGGCGTGCTCTTCGTTGAACGCAGGAATGACGACGAGGTTCTTCATGGCCTTCGTGGGGTCCCGGTCACGCGGCGGGGGCCAGCACCGCCCTTCGGGGCTGATAACGACTGATCAGAAACGCCCGCGGCAACGGCCACGGCGGCGCGACGGCGGCCGACTCCCGATGCCACCGCCGGGCCAGTTCGGCGTCGATGTCGTAGATCGTGCGATGATGGTAGTCGTTGCGGAAGCCCGCGAGTTTGCGGCCGACGCGATACGCGAACGTCTCCGTCGGGCCGCTGACGATCAGACGGCCGTTCCTTCCGAGCAACTGCCGGAACACCTCGCTCAATTGAGTTAACTCATCGGTTTCGACGTGCTCCAAGACGTCCAGGGCGAAAACGCAGTCGAATCGACCGGCGTTCGCCGCAGCCCATTTTGCCAAGCCGCCGCAAACGATCAGTTCCACCCGCATTCCGAGATGATCGGCCATCGCTCGGGCCGGCTCGAGATGCCGGTCGCTGCCGGCGATGCGACGGGCCAACGGCTTGAGCGACGGTAACAATACGCCGGAGCCGATCCCGAAGTCGAAGACCGATTCGCCTGACCGAACCGCGGCGAGCCGCCACGCGTGATCGAGCCGTCGCCAAAATAGCCAGCGAATCAGCGGGTTCCGATGACAGTACGACGGCACCGCCATCTCCGCCACCGCGGGTGCGGACAAAGCGCGGGTCACGCCCCGGAGGGTCGGTGACATCAATCGAATAACGCGATTCGGGAGTGTCATGAGTCGTGACTGTACAGGACGGACGCGGGGCCACGCGGCCCTTCGAGCGAGTGGGGGATAGCGACGCTCTCGGGGCCGGTCAAGACGAGCCGGCCGCGAAGGGTTCAGCCGCGCGAGGGCCGATACTTGCAAAGGTCATCAAGCATCGACTGATCGAAGACGGGCCGCTCTTTCTTCCACTTGTCGATCACCTCCTGAAGGTCACCCTTGACCTTCGGCCGGCGACGGAGGAAGCGGTCGAAGTCCTGTTGCGCGTCCGCATCGCGGTTTTGCATGAGGCGAACGGCCCCGCGGACCAACGATGCCGAACCGTCGCTCAAGGCCGGGTCGAGTGCGACGGCGCGATCGAGATCCGCCAGGATCCCGTGCGGATCGGTCGTGGAAATCGCCTCTTCCAGCCGCACACGGTTCCCCTCGGCCTTGGCGGCGACGGAAGCGAGTTTCGTGCGGGCGCGTTCGGTGTACGGCCGGCTGTTGTCCGGATCGAGTTCGATGGCCTGGGTGAAATCGGCAATCGCGCGGTCGTAGTTGCCGTTGCCGCGGTAGGCGATGCCACGGTGCAGGAACGCCTCGCGCTGGTACGGGTCGGCCTTCACCGCCTGATCGTACATGCCGATCGCGCCGCGATAGTCCTTTTTCACGAGCAGCATGTCGCCCTGGATCAGGCTTTGTTGAGCGGCCCCCGGCTGAAATGTGCAACCGGCGACGACCGCGAGCCACGCCGCGAAAAGTTTCCGCCGCATCCCCGTCCCCCCAATCTGGGCATGAAACAACCGGGGGACATATCGCCGATGACTCACAAGTGCAAGACGGGTTATCTGACCACGAAACCGCCGTCGACGATGAGGGCTTGGCCGGTGATGTAGCTTCCGGCGTCGCTGGCGAGCAACAGCGCGGGGCCGATCAACTCTTTCGGGTCGCCCCAACGGCCGAGGGCGACGACCTTGTTCCACTCGTCGCGCTCGGCTTGCGAAAGCAGGCTTAGCGGTAGGTCCGTGAGGAACGGCCCGGGCGCGATGCAGTTGACGGTGATCCCGAACGGCCCCAGTTCCAACGCACTGGCGCGGGCCAATCCGAGCAGGGCCGCCTTCGTCGCCGAGTATGCGTTCCGCTTCTCTTTCGCGACGAAACCCATGATCGACGAGATGTGGACGATCCGGCCCCACTTCCGCTCCTTCATCCCGGGCACGAGCGCCCGCGTCAGGGCCATGACCGAAGTCAGGTTCAGCTCGATGAGATTGTCCCAGGCCTCGTCCGTGATCGCGTCGATCGCTTGCGGCGTGTTGCTGCCGGCGTTGTTGATGAGGATGTCGACCTTGCCGAAGGCGCGAATCGCGTCGTCGGCGAGCTTCTTCACGGCGTCGCGGCGCGTCATATCGGCGACGAAGTACTGCCCGCGGCGACCGGTGCCCGCCAGTATCTCGGCGAGCGCTGGTTTGAGTTCGGCTTCGTGCCGGCTGGTGATGACGACGTCGGCGCCGGCTTCGGCGAGCCCGCGGGCCATCGCCTTGCCGAGACCCTTGCTGCCGCCGGTAACGAGGGCCACACGGCCGCTCAAATCGAAAGGTGCGGGAAACGGCATCCGATGACTCCAGGTCAAATTGGTTCTTTCAGCCCGCGAAGCCGCTGCCGGTGATACTTCAATCCGGGGAAGAAGAAGCACGCCGCGGTCACGATGCCGAACGCGAGAATTCCCACCTGCGGCACGACGGCCATGAAGACCGCGGTCGCGAACATCGCCACGGCGGCGATGTAGAACAGGCCGGCGAGCACGCCCGCCTTGAACAGGAATATCATCCCCGCCGCGACCGCCAAGAGCGGCGAGAACGTGAGAGGCGGTTGGCCCATCAGCGCCTCGAGGACGAACATACCGATACTCGCGCAAACCCCGGCCGCCCACGCGTGACCGATCTGCCGCTCGACAAAGAGGACGGGGCCGCCGCGCCGGCGAAGTTGCCAAAAAATTGTCCCCCACCCGATCAGGCCGATGGACCAGAGTGCCAGGTACGCCAACCGGTTTTCGACGCGGTTCCAGGCCATGACCTGAGTGACCGAGCAGAGCACGAGCGTCCACAGGCTATGCCACATCCAGAGGACGCCCCAGTTTTCGAGCACGGCCGCGTGGTGAGTCTCCTCGAAGAGCCGGTCCACGGCGAACTTCAGGCCGCTCGCCTGCGCGGAGACCGGCTCACCGTTCAGATACGACTGCAGGTCCGCCGCGAGATCGGCGGCGCTGGCATAGCGGCGGCCGGGGGCCTTCGCCAGACACTTCAGACAGACCATTTCTAGGGCCCGCGGCACGCCGGGGTTCAACAGCCTCGGCGGTACTGGATCCTGTTCCAGAACCAGAAACAACGTCTCGAACGGCGTTGCGGCCTGGAACGGCGGCTTTCCCGTCAGAGTCTCGTACAAAATCGCGCCGAGGGCGTAGACGTCCGCCACCGGGGTAAGTTGTTTATCCGCCCGGGCCTGCTCGGGAGCCATGTAGCTCGGCGTCCCGACGATTGCCCCCGACTGCGTCAGCCGTCCTGAGCCGACGACCCGCTTGGCGAGGCCGAAGTCGGTGACCTTCGCAGTGGGCAGTGGGCAGTGGGC
>DATJGQ010000408.1:0-24110 GCA_035494815.1 Gemmataceae bacterium | reverse complement strand
GTCGGGCTGACGCCTCGACGCTCGCCCGACTCGCCAATCGACCCATAGCTTAGCGATCCCGGGGCCGGTAAGGCAATTCGGGATTGCCCACCTTAACAGCGGGGCGGAACGGTCATCGGGAGCGTCCGGGTCGTGCGGGGTGTCCGGATTGCAGAATTCCTCTCGTATATTCCGACGGGAGCGTGCTAGAATTTGGCGGCACACAACAACCTATGACTCCGCCGCGGCCGCACGCCTCTCCCGCGCGCCGTGTCGGAGTTGCGCGACAGGCCGCCCGCCTTTGGAGAGACAGAATGGAATGTTCCGCCCTCGACTTTTGTACCACCCAAGAACTGATCGCCGAACTGGTGCGCCGAAAAACCTTTCTGGGCGTGATCGTGCACGCGACCGAGGAGCTGCGCAGCGAGCGCTGGCGCGGCGAACGGGTCTTTCGCGTCCAACACAGCGAGAGTCTCGACCTCGATGAAGCGGGCCGGCTTCTCGGCGTGATCTCCCACCGCATGAGAGAGCAGCAGGACGCCTGAGTCGATCCGCCCACCGGCGGCCTGGCGGGTACAATGACGCTTCGGACCGAAGCGAGTGGCCCAGAGTGCCGCCATGCCGGAGCCTCCCCCCGCCGCCGACCCGTTCGCCGCCCGTCGCAATCAACTGCGCGAGGAGTTCTTCGCCAGGCACTTCCTTCTCGGCGGTTTCGTCGGCGGCACGGACACCTACAAGCGCACCATGTGGTCGGCCGTTCCCGATCTGGCGACCGTCCGCGCCTGTTACACGCTGACCATGCGGAAGGGGTTGCCGGAGCCGGGCGCCGATAACCAACTCGTCATGGCCGGTCACGAGGCGATGCTCGCCCAATGGTTCCACCGGCCGTTGTGGCGGAACGACATCGAACTGGCGCGCCGCTGGTTCAGTGAGCGGTCCGCAGTGAAGGCGTTTCCGCACGCCGTCTGGGACGCGATCCTCGCCGGGCAGGCCGGTGACGACATCTTTCTGCCGATCGACGTATGGGGGTTTCCGGGCGGCCAGACGTTTCTCCCCGGCGTGCCGTGCCTGGTGTTCGAGGGAATGGGCGGGGCGGTCTCATACCTTGAGCCGGCCATGTGCCGCTACTACGCCCCGGTCCTGCAGGCGACCAAGGCCCGCCTGATGAAGTTGGCGACACCGCGGGACGCGGAGTTCGGTCTGCGGTCCGCGCCCAACGAGATCAGTCATCTGGTCCTGTTGCTCGCCCGCTATGTCGGCAGCGGCGGAACGGGGCAACTCACCTCGAACGACACGGCGGAGTTTCTCTGGCCCGAACTCTTCCGGACGGTCGGCACGATCGGCCACGAGATGATATGCGCGGCGGAGTCCCCCGACCGGTCGCTCCAAGAGGCGGAATACGAGATGATGGACCGGTTCGTGAGCGTGCACGGCCACGCGTCGCTGCTGTGTGATCTTGTGGACGCGAATACGGTCGGGTTGGAAAACGTGCTGCGGGTGATGGCCGCCCATCCGGGGAATTCGAAGGTCGGCATCCGCGTGGACAGCGGCGACCTGGCCGAGCAATGCGTCCTCTATCACCGTAAGATGAAGGAAGCCGGCTTCGGCCCGTGGACCATTGTCTTCGAGGACGAGGTCACGCCGGAGGTCGTGCGAAAGGTGTATGAGGCGTTTCGCGCGGCGACCGGCGAAGAACCGACGATGCTCTTTCCGGGCGCCGGCGGTTACTGGTGGCGACTCGTCCACCGCGATACGGTCGCCGCGGCGTTCAAGCGGAGTGCGACGGGAGATCGGCCGAACGTGAAGTTTTCGAACTCGCCCGGCAAAGAGTCGCTCGGGGGTTACCTGCGGGTGTACGGAGACGGCGAGGCGCTCGTCGTCGCCGATACCGCCGAGCCGGCACCGGGCGAACCGCTGATGGTCAAGCTCGTCGAGCACGGGCGAATCGTTTATCGCGAGTCATTCTCGGAACAGGCGGCTCGGGCCGAACGGACGTGGGGGCGGTATCGACGGGTGACTTTGTCGCGGCAGGTTTCGGAGACGATGGAACGGTACCGGGCGACGCGCGAACGGGAAATCAAGTCGGCAAGAGAACGATTGGCGAAGGGCGGTCGGCGATGAGGCGGGCGTGGCTATTGGGCCTGATTTCACTGATGTGGGCGATGCCCGCGGGCGCCCATCCCGTCCCCCGGCGGTCACACGACCGCGTCGTTGAAGTGCGGCTGCGGCAGACGGAAGTGGCCGTCAGTTTTCGGCTGGAGGTCGATGAGTGGACGGTCGTGTTTGTGGATCTGCCGGCGCTGCTCGAACCGTCGGAAATGAAACGCCTGACGAAGCCGGCCGAGTTTTATTCGGCTTACGTCGAGCGCATCGCCCCCCTGCTGGCGGACCAGGTTTTCGTCACGCTCGACGGGAAGCCGCTGACGTTGCGCTGCGTCGATGTTCAGCATCAGGTTCGCGATAGTGTCCAGTGCGAGTTCATTTTTCAAGCTGATGCGACGGTTGCTCTGGGGCGGCAACACCGGCTCGAGGTTCGAGACGACACGTATCCACAGGAACCTGGGCGAGTGAAACTTTCACTCGCCGAGGGCGACGGCATCAGGATCATCGAGCGCGTTGCGCCGAGCCCGTCGCTGCAGGCGCGGGCGGCGATCGACCTCAAGCCGGGCGATGACGAGCGGCTGCGGACACTAAGTGCGACGTTCGAGGTGGACGCGGCGGCGCCGGCACCCGCCGCCGCGGAGCAAAAACCCGCCGCGGCCGCTGAGGGACATTCGACGCTCGTCGCCCTGCTCGATTCGCCACACGGGTTCGGGCTCCTACTGCTCCTGGCCGTCGGCTTTGGCGGCGCGCACGCCCTGACGCCGGGGCACGGTAAGACGCTCGTCGCGGCCTATCTCGTCGGCGAGCGCGGCACCATCTGGCACGCGGTCGTGCTCGGTCTGGTCACCACAATTACTCACACCGGCGCCGTTCTCCTCTTGGCAGCGGGACTGGTCTGGCTGTTTCCCGACGCGGTGCCCGCGAGTATCCAGACAGCGCTCGGGTTTGTCGGCGGACTGCTGATCGCGGGCCTGGGTTTGTGTCTGTTGCTCCGGCGGCTGGCCGGACAGGCCGACCATGTCCACGTCGGCGGCGTCGGGCACACGCACAATCCGGACGGCACGGTGACAGTGACGACTGCGCCCGGATGGTGGGGGCTGATCGTGCTGGGCGTGAGCGGCGGGATCATCCCCTGCTGGGACGCGATCGCGATGCTCGGGTTCGCCATCGCGGCGCAGCGGCTGTGGCTCGGGCTTCCACTTTTGATCGCGTTCAGCGCGGGCCTGGCCGGCGTACTCGTGGCCATCGGGGTCGTGGTCGTACTGGCGAAGAACCGTCTCGGCCGGCGTTGGGGCGACAGCCGAATCTGGAAGGCGCTGCCCATCCTCAGCGCGGCCGTGCTCGTGGTCATGGGCCTGTGGCTGTGCCGCGACAGTCTCCTCACGCCGGGGCCGGGGTGAATCGCAGTGCGCGTACGCGATTTGACGGCGTATCTTGTCCGCATCCCGCTCCGTCGCCCCGTCCGGCACGCCTCGCACGCGCGAACTTCGACCGAGAACATTGTCGTCCGCTGCACGCTCGCCGACGAGACGGTCGGCTGGGGCGAGGGAGTGCCGCGAGAATATGTCACCGGCGAGACCGCGGCCGGGGCGTTGGCCCTGCTCCGCCGCAGCGACTTGCCCGCACAAGTCGAGCCGTGTCCGCACTTCGCCGCTGCGGTCGCATTGACGGGACGACTTCGACTCGCGCCGATCGCCGGAGACGACCGTGACATTGCCGGCAATGCGGCGAAGTGCGCGGTGGAAATTGCCATTCTCGATGCGTTCGCCCGCTATTACGGCGAGCCATTGTCCGCGATAACACCTTTGGTCGCGCCGGAGTTGCATCGCCCGCGTGACCGCGTTCAGTATAGCGCCGCGATCACGTCGTCGGACGGGCTGAAACTGAAACTCGTCGCTTGGGCTTATCGGCTCTACGGATTCCAACAAATCAAAATGAAAGTCGGTATCGCCGGGCAGGACGACGTGGCGCGGGTGCGCGCGGTCCGGCGCCGGGTCGGGCGGAGCGTGAGGCTACGGATCGACGCGAACGAGGCTTGGTCCGCGTCGCAAGCTGCCGAGCATATCCGGGGGCTGGAGCGGTCCGGGTTGGAATTTGTCGAGCAACCGTTGCCGCACGCCGAGATCGCGGCGATGGGAGAGGTGCGCAAGGGCGTGGACACGCCGATCGTGCTCGACGAGTCGCTCTGTGGCTTGCACGACGCCGAGCGCGCCGTGGCAGGCGGCTGGTGTGACGCGTTCAACCTCCGGCTATCGAAGTGTGGCGGATTCATCGACAGCTTGCGGCTCGCCCGATTCGCCAAACGGCACGGGCTCGGTTTTCAGCTCGGCTGCCAGGTGGGTGAAACGGCGATTCTCTCGGCCGCCGGCCGGCACTTCGCGGCGAGCGTCGGCGATCTGGCCGCGGTGGAGGGGTCGTTCGATCGGCATCTTGTCCGCGAACGATTGAGCCGTGAGGACATCACTTTCGGCCGCGGCGGGTGGGCGCCGAGTCTCGCGGGACCGGGGCTCGGCGTCACGATCGACCCGACCGCCGTGGAACGGGTCACCGTCACCCGGGAGGCGCTGCTTGGCTGAGCCGGCGATTGAAGGCTTTACCGCGAGCGACGGATACACCTGGCGTTATCGTCGCTTCGGCGCATCCGGCCGGTTTGAAACGCGCCGCGCGATCGTCGTGGGGCTGCACGGCATCCAGAGTCACAGCGGGTGGTATCTCGAATCGAGTCAGAGCCTCGCGGACGCCGGCTACGACGTGTCGTTCCTCGACCGGCGCGGCTGCGGGTTGAACGATCGCGATCGCGGCGACGCGCCGGGCTTTCGACGCCTGCTCGACGACGTCGCCGAATACCTGGCGACATTGCCCCGACCACGATTCGTCATGGCGATTTCCTGGGGCGGAAAGCTCGCCGTCGCGTTGCAACGACGGCATCCAGGAATCTGCGACGGCATCATCCTGATCGCTCCCGGCCTGCGGCCGCGGGTCAAACCTGGCGTCGGCGAGCGGCTGCGGGTGATTGCCGCCCGCGTCGTCGCGCGGCGGCGGATGTTTCCGATTCCGCTCAACGACCCCGAGTTGTTCACCGACAACGCCGAGCGACAAGGGTTCATCCGGGATGACCCGCTCATGCTGCGGCGGGCGACCGCCCGGATGCTCTTCGAAAATGGCCGGCTGGATGTGTATCTGCGGTTCGCGGCCCGACGCGTCTCGGTGCCGGTTTTGCTCTTGCTCGCGGAGCACGACCGCATCATCGACAATGCGGCCACCCGGCGGTTCGTCGAGCGGTTCCCGGCCGTCGATCGCACGGTGAACGAATACGCCGGCGCGCACCATACACTGGAATTCGAGCCCGGCGGACCGCCGTTTGTCGAGGATATGCTCCGATGGCTGGCGGAGCGATCGTTAGAGCGTCCCGCTGCCGCGCTTTGACCACCACGGCAGCGCCAGCCCGCCCTCAATGCCGAGCGTGATGCCGTTAATATAGGCAGACGCCGGGTCGACCAAAAACGCCACGCCGCGGGCGATCTCCTCCGGCCGGGCGAGGCGACCCGCAGGCAACGTCGCGCCGGCTTTCTTGAGATCGTCTTCGGAAAAGAACTTTCGCTCGCCGGGAGTGTCGGTCCAGCCGGGGTGGACGACGTTGACGCGGATCTTGTGGGGCAGCAGCTCCATGGCCGCCGTGCGGGCCATCTGGTCCTGCGCCGCTTTCGCCATGTTGTACGCCATGCAGTTGGGGAACGCGATAACGGCATGCGGCGAACCGACGATGACGACGTTGCCGCCCCATCCCTGCCGGATCATCTGATTGGCCGACGCTCGCAGCGCGTAGAACGATCCCCACATGCTCACGTCGATCGTACGGCGGAATCCGTCCATGTCGGCGGTCGTAAACGGCTCGCGGTCGCTGTAGACGGCGCACGAGACGAAGACGTCGAGCCGGCCCAGGGCCGCCACCGCGTGCTCGACCATCGTCTCGACGGCCTGCTGGTCGGCGACGTCGGCCGGCAGCAGCTTGACTCGGCGGCCGAGAGCGGCGATCTCTGCGGCGAGAGAACGGGCCGTGGGGCTGAGTCGGGCGTCGTTCGGCCCGACGTCGGCGGCTCCCGACGTGCCCCGCGCTTCTGTGTGAAAAACACCGATGTCGTTCGCGGCGATGTCGGCGCCGGCGCGGGCCAGCGCGACCGCGCAGGCGCGACCGATGCCGCCGCACGCGCCGGTAATCAGCGCGACTTGGCCGGAGAGGGGCAGGACGGGATCGGGCATGATTTCAGCGCCGACGCGGACGGTCACCACTTACCAGGGCCGCGGCCGGGCATGTGTCGCCGCGGCGGCTGCACCGATCGCAACTTGCCTGCGTTCGGGTTCTCGAGGCCGGCTTTCTCCAACAGCGATTGGCCCATGATGTCCTCGTCCTCGGCCAGCAGTGCTTCCAGCTCCTGTTGGGCCGAGGGCGAAAGCTGATAATTGAGGCTGTAGCGACGCTTGCCGATCGTGAGGATATCGCCGGGCTTGAGCGGCCGACTGATGACGCGGAGATCGTTCACCTTAATGCCGTTCGTACTATTCAGATCACGGATAGACCAATAGCCGTCTCGGAATACCAGCTCACAGTGGATGCCGGAAACATTGGGGAAGTCGAGATGGATGTCGCACGACTCGCGCCGCCCGACGGTCATCTCCGTTCGCACCAATGGCATCGGGTCACCGCCCCCCACGGGGACGAGTTCGCCGTTCGCGTGCTCAGACATGGGGGTCCTAAAGGGGGGAAACTCGGGATGACGCGATAACAGAATGAGAGGCCGGTGAAATAAACCAATTTGAGTATATCAGGGGTACTGCCGCCTTGCCAACGGCCGGCCGGGAAGAATTCGAGGCTGATCAAACGCGGGCGGCCCGCGGAGTTTTCCCCGCGAGCCGCGTTGATGCCGACGGTGAGCCTCAGATCATTGGCCGAAGCCGTTCGTGGGATACGGGGCGAACTGGCCGCCGCCGTTGTTGTACATGTGCGGCTGGAACCCTGCCGGCGGGGTCATGTGCGACGGCGGGAACGCCACTCCGGTCGGGGCCGGGTAAGTGAAGTACGCTTCATACGGCCAGTACAGGAACCACGGGGCGGCCCGCGGGAAGTGTCTCTTCCGGAATCCGTACTGATCCACTTCCCTTTGGCCGGCGGCGATGAGGCCGTTGGCCTGAACCACGGACGGGACGAGCAAAGCAAGAACCAGACCGGCCAGGGTGAGCGACTTGCGCATGGTGGGACATCCTATGGGGTAGGCAAGCGCGGCCGGCCTCTCCATGAGTGGCCGCGCGATCGGACACCGTACCATGCCCCACGCCCCGCCCTCCGGCATACGTTTTGGCGGGAATTCACGCGCCGTCCTCCCTTCGACTACTGTTACGCTCCGCTCGAGCCGGACAGCTTTACCGACCACCGTTCACGAGAATGGCAACGACGGAATAAACGATGTACGCGGTCCCGCTCGTCACGTCTGTCACGGCCGTCACGTCTTAGCAAAAAAAAGACCGGACAGGGAACCCTGTCCGGTCGAAGTTACCTACTCGAAGCGACGGGCGCGTTACGCGACAAAAATGCCGTTCCGGTCGTTGGGATCGCCGGCAAGGAAGGTCGGAACCAAGTCGGTGCCGTTGAGTCCGCTGAGGACGCGGACCTGCGGACCACCTTGCGGGCCGGGCCCGACGATCAGTTCGTCGCGACCATCGCCGTTGAGGTCCTTGACGGTACCAATCCGAAGCCCGCCGCGCAGGCCGGTGTCGAACGGGAAGGTGCTGGTTAGAGGGTAATTCGGATCCACGACGGCGGGATCGCCCGCGACCACCTGGTTCGCCGGGATGTAAACGGCGACATCTCGGCGCGCCGGGTCGGTGAAGGCGTCCAGACGGAACATCTTCTCCTGCGGACCGCCGGTGACATCGGCGCTGACAGTTATGTCGGCATACACGAACCCGTCGGAGTCCACGTTGTTGGTGAAGAAGCCTCCGCCGACGAACGCGCCGCCGGTGAAACCCGGGAACGTCTGGTCCGAAATAATGGTCCCGAAGTGGTCGGGGTCATTCAGCTGAGCATCGTAGTCCCACAGTTCGAGGTCGACGAGCCGGCCGGGGCCAGGGGCGGTCACGATTTCCGCGTCACCGTTATGGCTGCCGGGCGCGCCCCCTGGTCGGAACGTACCGTTAGGGTTCTGACCGTTGTCGCCGCCGAAGTCGGACGCTCCCACGCGGACGCCGCCACGGAATGTCCCTTCGTAGGCGAAGAAACTGAGGAGTAAAGTGGCGCCATTATCGGCCCCGCTGAACGCCTTGACGTGCGGCCCGCCGCCCAGGCCTGCCCCGGTGATTACGTCCGCCTTGCCATCGCCGTTGATGTCGCCGGCGGCAACGAAGGTCCCGCCGCGAAGCAGGGGATCGTACGCGACGAGCTGAAACAGCGGACGAGTGACGCCGGGCAGTGCCGCGCCATCGTACACGTTGACGATCGGTCCGCCGCCGTTGCCCGGCGCGACGATGACGTCCTGGGTGCCGTCGCCGTTCACGTCGCCGATGGCGATGTTGACGTTGCCCCCAACAAAATCCGAGAACGGTACAAAGCTCGCCACCTGCGTCCCGGTCGGTCCGTAGACGTTGACCGTCATCGCGGTGTTGGGGCCGGCGAAGGCAGCAGCAGCGAAGGCGACGTTTGCCGGGACCGTGCGATCTTCCAATCGGGTGACGGCCCAGCGGCCCCGCTGAGTGCGGCGCACCGGCTTGCGGTGGGACATCCCAGCGAACCATCGACCAAGGGCGAGCACCATGTGGCAGACTCCTCTAAAGATGATGGATGGAGGGGGGCACCTTGAATCGCCGCTGGGAAGCCGGAGCACCTCGCCCCTCTCCGCCACGCCCGGCGAAAACTTCCACCTACCTATAGGGACACAGCGTATTCAACCGCCGGGCAATTGCAAACAAAAAAAACTGCAACTTCCACAGTTCTTACAAAAAAATGCCCCGACTTCGACCGGAAGTCCACTCGTGATTTGCTCCGTCCCCGTCTCGACTCACGGCGCCAGCCTGCGCAGGCGCCACGCGCCGTCCGCACGGTAGTACTCCAACCGGTCGTGCAACCGTCCCGGACGTCCTTGCCAGAATTCGAACGCCTCCGGCGTGAGTCGGTAGCCGCCCCAATGGGACGGCCGCGGAACTTCGTCGCCCGGATAGCGTGCCCTGAATTCGGCCAGGCGGCGTTCCAACTCGTCGCGGCCGGCTATAACCTCGCTCTGGGGCGAAACGCAGGCACCCAGACGGCTTTCCAACGGCCGGCCGCGAAAGTAACTGTCCGACTCCGCCGCCGTCGTAAACGTGACCGCGCCTTCGATGCGAACCTGTCGCTCCAGCTGTGGCCAGAAGAACAAGAGAGCCGCAGCAGGATTCTTGGCGAGATCGCGGCCTTTGCGACTGTGGTAGTTGGTGAAGAACAGAAAGCCATTCACGTCGAAGTGTTTCAGCAGCACGATCCGCGCGGCCGGCCGGCCGTCCGGCTTCGTCGTAGCCAGTGCCATTGCATTGGCGTCCGGAACGTTGGCGGCCAGTGCCTGCTCGAACCAAATGCCGAACTGCTCGACCGGATCGGCTTTGACGTCGGCCTCGTTGAGGCCGTGAAGCGTGTAGTCGCGGCGCAAGTCGACGGTGCTCATACGATGGCTCACTTGCCGTCGGAGTGGGTCAGTCACAACTGCCAGTTTACGGTACCCGCGCGGTTACGCGGCCGGCAATTGTTGTTGCGCCAGGTGAGACGTGACTGAACGAGGGAAGTGATCTGCCGCTTGTTGAGACTGCGATGTGAGATTGCGTCGCAGGACGGTGGCTTGCGCGGCGACGAGGAGAAGAAACACGCCGACGTACGCGCCAAACACTTGTGCGAGCTTCGCCCAGTCATCGGGCCAGAGCGCGGTGCTGGTCGTTGCCATCAGCGCCTGACTCAGGATCAGTGTCGCGATCAAGAAACGACGCAGACGGCGGTCGGACGCGTTGACCGCGAGTGCATAGCTCAACACGGCGAACGGCACGACGAGTATGACGCAGTGATGCTTCCAGGTCCGTTCGCTAAAGAGCAGCATGCCGACCGTGATGATCCCGGCCTCCGCCGCCAGCTTCACGCCACCGCGGCGCCGGATCGGTGCGCGGCACGCCCACACGACCAGGCCCGCGAACAACGCCATGCAGTCGCGCACGACCCACTTGGCCGTTCCCGGACTCAGCGCAAGAAAGTTGTAATACTCGACCGGCGTGTACACATCGTTGACGTATGTCGAGAACGACGGGCTCGCCGTCAGCATCCGGGCGACAAGGCCGGGCAACGACTGGTTCGGATGGTCGGACGTCACGGCCCCGCCGACCAGGAACGGCGTGACCATCTGCCGGATCCAGCTCGTCAGTAGCTCGGCGTTTTGGTCCCAGCCGAGGAACAGTGCCGGGATCGGTCCGAAGAATAAGACCAGACCGATCGCGCAACCGGCCAGCAGTCCCCACGCCCGTTTCCAGAGGAAGTAGACGACGAAAAGTGCGGGCGTGACCTTGCAGGCGATGGCGAGCCCCAAGATAACGCCGGCCGCCACGTCCCAGCCGCGGCGAAACGCGTACAGCATCACGGCGACGAGAAACAGAATGAACAGGTTAACGTTGCCGTGGGACAGGTCGCCGACGACCGGCCGAATACTGAGCAGCACCGCGAGCGCTTTGGCCCAAGGCGGGAACGGCATGTCCGCGGTTTCGATCACGCGGAAGATCGCCGCGAAGGCGATGAGCGCCATGGCGACTTTGAGGTAAAACCACGTCAGCGCACCGACCAAGGGCGGCAGGTCCGCGATCGGCCGGAGCATCAACGCCATGATCGGCGGGTTGGGATAGGTGAATCGGGCGTAGATATTTTCGCCGGCGTCGAGCTGCAGCAACTGCTCACGCCACCGCTGGATGGCGGAGCGACTCTGCACGCCGTGGCGGGCGTCGAGCACCTTGAGGGAGTACTGAACGCTGACGGCAACGAAAACGCCCAGAAGGCCGAGGACGAAGACACGTTGCGAAACGACGGGCCAACAAATGGGCATGGCGGCGCTTCCGTGCACCCGGAGGGAGAGCGGTGGGAGTCTACCAGCCGTGGCGTGAATCGTGCAAGGCCGTCGGGAGTTAGCGTCCGGGCCGGCACCGAACTATAATTGCGCGGGTCCGTCCACGGCTCTGCGAGCACCCCATGGCGAACTCGCTGCTGCGTCACGCTCCGCTGCAACCCCGGCACGAGATCTTTCACGTCGATCGCATCCTCGTCCCCGAGGGCGATTTGCCGCGCCGCTCATACAATGTGATCGCCGTGCTGCCGGCTTACAACGCCGAGCGCACCTTGGCCGCTACACTCGCGGACATTCCGACCGGGGCCGTGGATGAAGTCGTCCTCGTCGACGACGGTAGTACCGACCGGACGGTGAGCGTCGCCCGGGACATGGGGCTGACCGTAATTCAGCACTCACAAAACCGCGGCTACGGCGGTAACCAGAAGACCTGTTACCACTATGCCCTCGACCACGGGGCCGACGTCGTGGTCATGATCCACCCCGACTACCAGTACGACAGCCGCGTGATCCCGCACGCGATCGGCTTCATCGAGCTGGGCATCTGCGACGTCGTACTCGGCAGCCGCGTCCGTTCACGGCGCGAGGCATTGGCGGGTGGCATGCCGAAGTACAAATACCTCGCGAACCGATTTCTGACGGCCTTCGAGAATCTGGCGTTGGGCCAGAATCTCGGCGACTTCCATTCCGGCTTTCGCGTCTACCGCCGAGAAGTCTTAGAGCGTATTCCCTTCGACCGCAACTCCGATGATTTTTTGTTCGACGCCCAGTTCCTCATTCAGGCGGTCCACTTCGGGTTTCGGCTCGGCGACGTGCCGGTACCGGTGCGTTATTTCGCCGAGGCGTCGAGCATTAACTTCGGTCGGAGTGTGAAGTACGGCATCGCGACAGTCGCGGCGGTCGGCCGTTGGTGGTTGCACCGGGCCGGCCTGTGGAAGTCGCGACTGTTCGGCGAATAGCCGGCCGCCGCGGAAGACCTACCGAAGCCACTTGCGGTTGTCACATTCGGCCGGTCCGGTCAAAATGGTCAAACCGGTCCTTGGCTCAATTCGCGGAGTGGCCAGTGATGGCTCGTCTATTCCCCCGCCCGGTTGTTGTTCTGTTCCTGTTCGTGGCTCTCAACACCGCGTCGCGTGCCGAGTCGCCGGCGTGGCCGGTGTCGGTCGGCCCGCCGCGAGTGCCGGCCGCGGTCCGGTACGATCCGGCCGCCTGGAATGAGGTGCCCGCCGAGTTCGCCGAAGACGCCGCGGCATGTTTTCTCTACTCCGGCACGACGCAGCGGCTGGAAACCGACGGCACGACCGAATCGACGACGCAGGAAATCATCCGGCTGAATCGCCGCAAAGGGATCGACCAACTCGGTGAGTATCGGACGATCACGTTCGCCCCGGCCTATGAACATGTCACCTTGCACGCGGCCCGCGTGCACAAGAAGAATGGCGGCGTGATCGAGGTGGGACCGCGGCACTTGCAGATGCGCGACGTCAACACCGACCACCAGATCTACGACCCGAGCAAACAGCTCGTCATCTCCTTCCCCGGCCTGGAAATCGGCGACGTGATCGAGGTGCACTGGACGACCCGGGGCCGGCACCCCGAACACCCCGGGCAGTTGTTCGCGCGGTACCAGTTCGGCAACGACAAATACCCGGTCGTCCGCGACGAGTGGTGCGTCCGCGTGCCGGAGGGTCGCGAACTCAAGCACGAGATCGTCAACGGGACGGTCCCGCTGGCGGTAACGGCCGAGGGCGGCGAGCGCGTCTACCGCTGGTCGGCGAGGAACCGCCGGCCGCTGCCGCAGGGCGATCGTCTTCCCAGCGCCGAAGAATTCCGGCTCGAAGCCGCCTGCTCGACGTTCGCGAGTTGGGAGGAAGTCGGCCGGTGGGACCAAAGCCTTGTGGCCGATCGCAGCACGTGTACGCCGGACGTGCAGGCGGTCGTCTCGGCAGTGACGCGCGGACTCTCGACGCCGCTCGACAAGGCGCGGGCCCTGGCGCAATGGGTGCGCCGGAACGTCCGTTACGTTTCCTCGGGCGATAAGCACGACTATACGCCGCACCCGCCGGGAGAGGTCCTCTCCACCCGAACCGGTGACTGCAAAGACACCGCCCACCTTTATGCGGTGATGGCGCGGGCGGCCGGGGTGAAGGCGGCGGTCGCGACACTCGGCGCGCGCGACGACGGCCAGATTCTCGATGGCGTGCCCTCGCCGTGGGGCTCGCACGCCATCGCGGTCGTCACGATCGACGGCCGCGACCACTGGGTCGACCTGACCGCCAACCTGATCGGCTGGGACGTCTTGCCGCGCGATGACCGCGACCGGCTCTGTTACATCACGGACACGAACGGTCTGCGGCTGGCGCGCACGCCGGCGGCGAAGCCCGGCAATAATCGCAGCGAGCATTCGACCGCGATCACCGTGGCTGCCGACGGGTCCGCCCGCGCGGAACGGCGGAGTGTCTATCAAGGCATCGCCGCCTGGGTCAAGCGCGACGACTTCGCAGACGCGCCGAAGGCCGAGCGGCGTCGCTTGGTGACGGCCGAGCTGCTTGACGCTTATCCCAAGGCACGGCTGCAGGACCTGGAGTTTGACGCCACGCTTGCGGACGTGGATCGCCCGCTGAGTGTCCGCGCGACGTTCCAGATGCCCGAGTTGTTTTCCGGCGGCACCGCGCGCGAGGGCACGCTCGGCGAGCAGGGGCCGTGGACGTCGATCCTGTCGCTCAACGTCGACCACGAGCGCAAGACCGCCATCGACCTTGGGGAGCCGTTCGAAACCGTGCAGCGGTTAGTCGTGAAGTTGCCGGCCACGCACCGCTTCAATGACGTGCCCGGACCGCAGACGATCGCCTCGCCGTGGGGGACGTTCGATTTTCGGGTCACGCACGCGGAGGATCGGCCGCGGACGCTGGAGCTCGAATTCCGCTCGAAGTTGACGCGATCGCGGGTCGAGCCGGCCGAGTTCGCGGCGTTCGAGAAGTTCCAAGACTCGGTGCAATCCGCCTGCCGGGCCCGCCTGACCCTCCAGGCGACGACGGCGATCTCCGACGCCGAGGAAATTGAGCAACTGTTGAAGGCATCGCCCGACGACCTGGCGACGGCGACCGTCCTGGCGGAACTGTACCTGCGGCACGAGAAGCGCGGCGACGCTGTCCGCGTCCTCGGGGAGGCCCGCCGCCGCCATCCGGGCGAACGGCCGCTTTGGGAACTGAGCCTCGCCGCGGTCGATTCGCTCGAAGGTCGCGAGGACTTGTTCCGGTCGATGGTGCGGCAGTTCCCGGACGACACAGACCTGGCGCTCGACCACGCGGGGAACCTGATCGCGCAGTCCAAACACGAGGACGCCGCGCAAGTGCTGCAGCCGCTGACCTCGTCCAAGAATGCCGCCATCAAACGGGAGGCGCACCTCTTGCTGGCCAACAGCGCCCGGATTCAGGAGGAGCCGCGAAAAGCGCTGCGGCACTTGCGCGCGGCCGAAGAGGCGGACGCGTCGGGTTTCCAGCCGTCCGATTGGCGACTGCTCGGAGAAGTGCACGAGGCGCTCGGCCAAGCGCGGCAGGCGTTGCGGGCCTATAAGAAGGCGCTCGACGACGAGCCGGACGACGAAGACTACGCCGACGTGTTGCTCGCCGCGGCGCGCTTGTCCGCCGCGACCGGGGCGCGGCCGGAGGCGATGAAATATCTGACTCTCTTCCACGCCGAGGTGGGCGACGACGCCGTCGGCCTGGCCCGCGCGGCGGACGTGGCCGTTCGGCTCGGCCGATTCGAGACGGCCGCCGAGATCCTGGACGAGGCGCGACGCGGCGAAGGTGGCGGCGCCGGCAGCGATGCCGAACGGCCCGCCGGCCTGGTGGCCGCCCATCGCGGGGCGTTTGCCGAGGCCGTGACGCACTTGGAACACGTGGAGCCCGACGCCGAAGTGCTCGTCGCGCTGATCGACGCACAGATTGCTCTCGGCCGGCTTGACGACGCGGCGCGAACCGCCGGGCGCGTCCGACAGGTCGAGCGGCCGACTCCGGATTTGAAGGCCTCGGCAGCGGCGGTTGAGGCATTAACCCGCCGACGGGAGGAACTGCGCAACTCGGCGGCACGTGAAGCGACCGCGGCGTCGCTCGATCGCTTCGTGTGCGCGGAGCATCTGCACGCCCGAAAGAGGCGGCCCGATCTCGTCGCGTCGCTGCTCGACGAGTGCCTGGCGGCCGAAGCACCTTTCGGCCCGGCGTACGGGTTACGAGCGGTGATGCAAGCGGACCGTGGCCGACTGACGAAGGCGCTCGCCGACGGTGAGAGGGCCATCGCCCAAGCGCCGAACGACGCGCACGGCTACCACGCGCGCGGCCGCGTTCGCTCCGAGCGCGGCACCGAGGGAGCCCTCGCCGATCTCGAGCGCGCGGCTGAGCTGAGTCGCCGCCGCGATGGGACTATCTTGCATCACCTCGCGGCGGCTCAGCGACAGGCGGGCAAGAACCGCGAGGCGATTGAGACTCAA
This sequence comes from Gemmataceae bacterium, assembly GCA_035494815.1. GTDB lineage: Bacteria > Planctomycetota > Planctomycetia > Gemmatales > Gemmataceae > DATJGQ01. The sequence goes on along the minus strand of DATJGQ010000408.1, from coordinate 8,426 downwards.
CGAGCTGCACTCGCGCTGATGCCGGATGATGCAGAGCTGCGCGCTCAGTTGAAGGAGTTCGAATCGAAGTAAAGTTGGCGCATTCGACAGCTGGCAAAAAAACGGCCCCGGACAGTTGTCCGGGGCCGGCGTATTACACAATCGCGACCGGGATCAGCGGGCCGGGATCGGCTCCGGGTTTTCCGGCCGGGGCGTGTTCAACGGCAGCAGCTCTTGCCGATAGATCGGCACATTCCGGGGAGCCTCGATCCCGAGCCGAATCTTGCCGCGGTCAATGTCGACGACGGTGATGCAGATGTTGTCACCGATGTAAATCTTTTCGCCAAGCTTGCGGCTGAGGACCAACATGTCGCTGCTCTCCTTCGAGCGAGGCTGTCAGTTTCTGGCTTGCTTACATTCTACTCCACGCTGAATTGCCCCGTCGTGGCCAACCGGTTGAAAATAGGGGGTTTCGGTCTCACCAGCTGACAGCAGAGACGGTAATACAACCGACTCTCGCATAATCGCTTCGACCGATACCGCCCGCAAAACCCGGTGAAAAGCGTTGACCCATCAAAGAATGATGGCGGATTTGTGACCGCTTTGGCATTCAGCTCACGAAACGACGCGGGGCGGTCGAAAGCGATGTTTCGGCCGCCCCGCCGGATGGACACTTTGTTCGCGCCGAACAACCTCTTCGGACCAAAAGATTTACGGTCGTTAATGTTCGGCCTGAGTCGTGAATCGGCGACTCAGCTCGCCCGCCTGGCCGACCGTCATTTCGCCTTCTTGTAACCAGATTTGATAACGGACCTTAAGAGGTTTCTCCTTGGTCAGCGTGGATTCGAAATACGAGCCCATGCGGCCATAATCGCGTTCGCTGTGGCGGGATTCCTTCGGATTCGCCGGGTGATCGAGGTACACGACCGTATACCGCTTGTCGCCGAGCACGAAGCTCATCGCATCCCACGGCAGGTTGACCGGTCCTTTCTTGGTCTTGGGTTCCCAATTGCGAGTTTCGCCGCGATTGCCGGGCCCGTCGGGCCGCACATAGTAAGTTTCTTTCTTCGATTTCTCGTTGACTTCATTGTCGGCGCGGAAGTGGAAGCCGGCGTGCTGCGGGTCGCCGTCGAGCTTGACCGGCACGTCCACTTTGCTTGTCAACTTCGACGACCAATCGACGAGCACGCCGTTGTTCGTATGGCGGGCGATGACGGTACGTTCTTCCTCCGCGAAGACGCCGCGATCCGGGCCATGCCACGCGATTAGCGCTGTGTGGGTCCCCGAGTCGGAGCCGCCGCGCTGGGCGAGCATTTTGACATGCTCCTGATAAGCGCCGATCGTGTTGAACTTGTGCGCGCTGTCGCCGTGCCAGATGTCGCACTTTTTGTCGCCGTAACTGATCTTGTTGAAGCCAAAGAAGAGGCCGCGGTGATGCGGATACAGGCCGCTCGGCCCGTTCGTGACCAGCCGCGAGCCCGACGGGTCGAAGAGGTGATGGTAAACCTTGAAAGTCGCCTCGCGCGTCGCCGGTGACGTGTCGTCAAATGCCGCGTACATGTATCGCAAGACGGGTCGATCGCCGTGTTTGAGCTCGAAGTATTTGCCCGGCGTGTCGTGCCAGGTGTAATCGCCGGTCGCCGGGGAAGCTCCCTGGGCGACAAATGCCAGACCGATCAGCGCGACCAGACCCAGACAGAACCCACTTCGCATTGCTGCGTCTCCCGTTCGGTGTGCGATCAGTCGCCTTTGACGAACTTATTCGGATTGCCTTCGAGCGGCCCGCCCGCCGGCGGCTTCCAGAGCACGGCCCGTTCGATCCGCTTGGCGAGTGCAAAATCCCGGTCGGTAATTCCGCCGGCCGAATGCGTCTTGAGCCTCACCCAGACCTTGCCCCAGGTGACGGTCAGATCGGGATGATGCCAGGCGGCCTCGGCATAGTAGCCGATGACGTTGACGACCATGAGAGTCGTCTGCCAGCCGGCGGTGGTGTACTTGCGCCTTAGCCAGCCGTCTTCGAGGTACCACTTGGTCAGCCCCAGCTCGGCGAGTTTGCCGGCGATTTCCGAGTCGGGGTAAACGCGGAGAGTCGAGTCTGCCATGGCGGGGCCGCTCCGAACCGTTTCGTCTTCGCGGCAGGTTTGTTAGAGTGCCATTCGACCACGCCGCCGTCCCCGACGCAAGGACCCACTTGATGAGTGACGCACGCTCCCGGCTGTTGGACTTGTTTACCGCGCGGGCGGTGGCGTTCGGTGAATTCACGCTCGCGTCGGGCCAGAAGAGCAGGTACTACATCAACAGCAAAAAGGTACTCTTCCACGGCGAGGCGATCGCGCTAGTCGGTCAGCTGCTCTACGAAGCGACGCGCGACCTCGGCGTCCACGCGATCGGCGGGCTGGAGATCGGCGCCATCCCGATGGCGACCGCGGCGGTGCTACGCTACCGACAGGCGGGACAAACGCTCGAAGGCTTTTTCGTCCGAAAGCAGGTCAAAGGGCACGGCAGCCAGGAGCGGATCGAGGGACTCGTCAATCGCGGCGATCGCGTCGCGATTGTGGACGACGTGCTCACGACGGGCGAGTCGGTCGTGCAAGCGATCGAGGCGGTGGAACAACGCGGGGCGACAGTCGCGCGGGTCGTTTGCATCGTCGATCGATTGCAAGGTGCAGGTGAGCGGCTGGCGAAGTATGACTTCCGGCCACTCTTCACCGTTCGCGACCTCGGCATTAGCAGCTGAACCGCGAGCGGCGTTCGTGTTCCAACGATTATTCGCACTGTGACGATCGTCCGCGACTGACGCGCAGGCGCAAATGGGCCTCATACTGGCGTTCCCCGCACGTTCCGATTAGAAAAGATGGGCAACCTGTACCGCATCCTGACGAGCCCATCTTATGCGTACGATCTCGTTCGCCGCCCTCGTCGTTTGTTTCGTCGCTTCCGCCAGTGCCCAGCCTCCCGACAAATGGGAGACGCCCTCCGCGCTTAAGACTCTGAAGTACCGCTCGATCGGCCCCGCGGCCGGCGGCCGCGTCTCTCGTGTCTGCGGTGTGACCGGTGATCCGCTGACCTACTACGCGGCGACGGCGGCCGGCGGCGTCTGGAAGTCGGGCGACGGCGGGCTCACGTTCGCGCCGATCTTTGACGACCAGCCGGTCTCGTCCATCGGCTCGATCGCAGTCGCGGCGTCGGACCCGAACGTCGTTTACGTCGGCTCCGGCGAGGCGAACATCCGCGGCAACGTCGCCGCGGGCAACGGCATCTATAAGTCCACCGACGCCGGCAGGACCTGGCAGCACGTCTGGAAGAACGTCGGACAGATCGGCACGATTTTCGTCCATCCGACCAACGCGGACGTCGCGTTCGCGGCGGTGCTCGGCTCGCCATTCGGCCCGAACAAGGAACGGGGCGTCTACCGCACGACCGACGGCGGAAAGACCTGGCAGCAGGTGCTCGGCAAGGACTCCGACACCGGTGCCAGCGACGTCGCGATGGATGCGAATAACCCGCGGATCATTTTTGCCGGTCTGTGGCAGACGCGGCGGAGGCCTTGGGAGATGACTTCCGGCGGGCCCGGCAGCGGCTTGTACGTCTCTCGCGACGGGGGCGACAGTTGGAAGCAACTCAAGGCGAACGACGCCGGATTTCCGGAGGGGCCGTGGGGCAAGATCGGCGTCGCCGTCGCGCCGTCGGACAGCCGGCGCGTCTACGCCCTGATCGAGGCGAAGGACGGCGGACTGTTCCGCTCGGACGACGGCGGCGGCTCGTGGAAGCGGGTCAACGACGAGCGCATCCTCCGTCAGAGGGCTTGGTACTACTCGACCATCACAGTGGATCCGTCGAACGCCGACGTCTTATGGTGCCCGAACGTGCCGATGCTCAAGAGTATCGACGGCGGGAAGACCTTCCAGCCGGTCCGCGGCATTCACCACGGCGACCACCATGACGTCTGGATCGACCCGAAGAACCCGAAGCGCATGATCTCCGCCAACGACGGCGGGGTGGACGTCTCCACGAACGGCGGCGGGACGTGGTTCGCGCCGCCTTTGCCGATCGCCCAGTTCTACCATGTCAACTGCGACAACGCGGTCCCGTACCACGTCATGGGCAATATGCAGGACATCGGCACCGCCCGTGGGCCGAGCAATAGCCTCTCGGGGGCCGGGATTCGGCTGGGCGATTGGCTCACGGTCGGCGGCGGTGAGACGGGGTTCGCCGTGCCCGACCCGAGCGACGAGAACGTGATCTTCGCCGGCGAGTACGGCGGGTATCTGACTCGATACGATCGCCGCACCGGCCAGTCCCGCAACGTCTCGGCCTGGCCGTGGAATCCGAGCGGCATCACGCCCGCGGAGTTGAGGTACCGCTTCCAGTGGACGGCCCCGGTGCTGGTGTCGCCTCACGACCCGAAGGTCGTCTATCACGCCGCCCAGATCGTCTTTCGGACCCGCGACGGCGGCCAGAGTTGGGAAAAGATCAGCGGCGACTTGACCCGCAACGACAAGAACAAGCAGCAATGGTCCGGCGGCCCGATCACCGGCGACAACACGGGCGTCGAAATCTTTTGTACCGTGTTCGCGCTCGCGGAGTCGCCGAAGCAGAAGGGAGTCCTTTGGGCCGGCAGCGACGACGGGCTCGTGAACGTGTCAAAGGACGACGGCAAGACTTGGACGAACGTCACCAGCGGCTTGATGGGACTGCCCGACTGGGCGACGATCCGCTGCATCGAGCCGTCGCACACGGACCCCGGGACGGCCTACGTCGTGGCGGAGGCGCATCGGCTCGACGATTACAAGCCGTATCTTTGGAAGACGACCGATTTCGGACAGACCTGGAAGAGTCTGACCGACCGCTTGCCGCAGGACGTCTATCTGCACGCCGTCCGCACCGACCCGAAGAAGGCCGGGCTGCTCTTCGTCGGCACGGAACGTGGCGTCAGTTACTCGACCGACGACGGCGCGAACTGGCAGCCGCTCCGACTCAACCTGCCGACGGTTGCTGTGCACGACCTCATCCTCAAGGACGATGACCTCGTTCTCGGCACGATGGGCCGGTCGTTGTGGATTCTCGACGATATCACGCCGATCCGGGAGTTGGCGCCGGCGGTGACGGAGAAACCGGCGCACCTATTCGCGCCGGCGGCGGCGATCCGTTGGCGATACAGTGGCGGTTTCTCGCACACCGGCCGCGGCGCCGCCGAGAACCGGCCCGCCGGGGCGATCCTGCACTACTACTTCGCCAAGAAGCCGGCGAAGGACGTGCTGCTCGAGGTACTCGACGCACAAGGCAAAGTCGTTGTCAGCATGAAGGGTAAGGCCGAGAAGAAGAAGGAGAAGGACGACGATGCCGGTGACGACGACGATGACGACGACGACCGCACCGATCTGAAGCCGCCCAAACGCGAGATTCCGATCGATGCGGGCGTGATCCATCGCGTCGTCTGGGACCTGGAGGGCGAAGGGGCCGAGATCATCCCGAAGGCGAAGGTCGATACCGGCAACCCGACCGAGGGCCCGCTCGTCCCGCCCGGCGAGTACACGGTGAAGCTGACCGCGGACGGACAGACGCAGACGGCGAAGGTGACGCTCCGCCCGGACCCGCGGGTGAAGGACGATCTCGCGCCGCAGTTCCAGTTAGCGGTGCAGATCCGTGACGACTTCGCCAAGCTGGCCGGAGCGGTCCAGCAGCTGCGGGCGGTGCGCAAGCAACTCGTCGATCGCAACGAGTTGCTCGGCGACGACAAAAAGTTCGATGCGTTGGTCAAATCGAGCAAGGAGTTGTCCGGCAAATTCGACACGTTGGAAGGGAAGCTGCACAACCCGAAGGCGAAAGTGACCTACGACATCTTCGCGGCGAAGGGCGGCGCAATGTTGTACTCGCAATACGCATTCCTGTACGCCAGCGTCATGGAGGGGGACGGAACACCGACGCAAGGGATGCGCGAGGTCTATTCCGACCTCGCCGCTCAACTCGGCAAACTGATCGAGGAGTTCAAGGGCCTGCTTGACGGCGACCTGCGGCGGCTGAACGATGAGGCGAAGAAGCTCGACGTGCCGACGGTGTTCGTCCCGCCGGTGCGGTCGTCGAAGGACAAGGAGAAGGCGAAGTCGGATCGCTAATTTGTCGCCGGTGTGGGTTAGGCTGTGCCTGACTCTCAAACGTCAGGTACAGCCTGACCTACGGCCCGAGTTTCATTTCGTTAAGGCATTCGGCCGCGGCGTCGGCGAGTAGGTCGCGGTGCATCCGCATGGGATCGGCGAAAAACGCGGTGGCGATTTCCGAGTCGAGCAGATTGGTCCCGAGGAGGTTGAGGGCGCGGGTCTCGTCGAAGAGCGATTCGGCGTAGACGATTCGCAGCCCTTCGCCCGGTTCGGCGAGCAGCCGCGAGAAGTACTGTACCGCGAGGTTGCCTTTTCGCGGCATCGCGGAGCCCTCGATCACCACTCGCAGTGACTGCCACTCGGCGGGCGTCATCTCGGCTTTCCAGGTCTGCACCTGTCGATTCAATCCGTCCAATTGCGCCCGCGCCGTCTCTTTGAGGTTCTCCAGGATGAGTGGCGTCTGCAGGCGGACGTAGGCGAGACGTTCCTCCTTGGTGATCTTGGCTTTTTCGATCGCGGCGTCGAGGAACGCGCCGGCCGCGGCGATGAGCTTTTGCTGGCGCTGCAATGTGGTTTCGGTCAGTCCGTACTCCGTCAGGCACTTCGCGACCGCGGGTAGCTTTTGCCGGTATTGTTGCAGGCCGGCTCGCTTAACGTCGTCGAGCGGCGCGTCCACGACCGGCGCCGTCATCGCATAGATCGCCAGCGGGATGTGCGAGATTGTCTTGAGTGTGTGATAGATCGCGGGGACGACTGTCGCCTCGGTCCGTTTTCCGGCGCGGAGCAGGACGAGTTCGTCGCCCGACACGAGGATGACCGGCCCGGTGCCGGCGAGCAGGTCTTTGCGGGCGGCGGCGTAGGCGGCGCGGAAGGCTTTATTGACGTCGAGCAACGGGTTGGCAGCCTCGGCCGGCTGCGCGGGGCTGAGAGATGCTCGCTGGAAGAGAAATAGCGTCGCTGTCGCGGCGAGCGCCCCGAGAAGAAATGGCGCGAGGAAAGCAGGCTTTCGGTTTGATGGCATCGGCCGTCCCCCGATGTACTTAGTCATATTGCCAACAGTTCCGCGACGGTGATGAGGATCTCGAGTTGGTCGAACTTTTTCTTGAGGCGGCGTTGTAACCTTTCGAGATAGCGCAGGCTTTCTAATTGGGTAACATCTCTGAAATCCAGCACGCTGAACACGACGACGCGGTCATGGTAGGTGTGCGTGCCGGATTGCCAGAGGCCTTGCAGGGGAAACTGTCGCTGGGTGGAAGTTACGCCTCCGAAGCGGTTGAGGAGTTCCTGCTGGAGTGAGATGTATTTGGATTCCGGGATGGGCCGGCCGTCGTTGTAATCCAGTGGTAAGTAGATTTCGACGCTTCTAATCGGCCGTGCCATGGCGCCGCTTCTCCCGCGGTCGCGGTCGCGAAGGCACGACCTCGTAGGTGAAGCCGGCTGCAGTCAGAACTTCCAGGTGGGCTGGTAGGACCTCGTAGAGGGGATCGTCAGCGATTAGTCGGACCGGCGCGATGTCGATCATGGCGCGCCAAGCTTTGGCCCACTCGGCTTTTGGAAGGCGTATTGTCAGCATTGTCCGGTTGGCTCCGTTCGGCCGGTGCCTACTTTACATCGGTTCGACTGGTGCTGCAAACCGCTTCGGATTTGCCGTCAGCTGGCGCCGGTTATTCTCCCAATTTCCAGCTCCAAAACCCTGTCCCAAGATAACTTGACGCATTTAGTATACAGATGTACATTTATCGGCCGATTCTTATTCCTGGCTTTCGCCCGCGGCTATGTGGATTCAGTCTACGACCTCCGAACTTCTGGAGCGGCTGCGGGAGCGGATCGCGTCGCTCGAACGGCCGGCGGATCGCGGCGAGCAGTCGGTCGTCAGCACCGGCTGTGCGGCGCTCGATCGCGTGTTGCCTTTCGAGGGCGTCCGCCGCGGGTCGCTGACGGAATGGCTGAGCGAACAGCCGGGCAGCGGGGCGGAATCGCTGGCGCTGCTTTTGACTCGCGAGGCATGCCGCGATCACGGCGTGGTCGTGCTCCTGGATCGGCAGAAGGAGATCTACCCGCCTGCCGTAGTGGCCGCGGGGATTGACGCGGAGCGGTTGATCGTGGTCCATCCGGAAACGGACGCCGACGAACTGTGGGCGGCCGATCAGGCGCTGCGGAGTCGGGCGGCAGGGGCCGTGTGGCTCTGGCGGGAGCGACTGCGGCCGCACGACTTCCGCCGGTTGCGGTTGGCGGCCGAATGCGGCGGGGCAGTCGGCGTGCTGTTGCGGCCGGCGCGCGTGCTCGGGCAGGCGACCTGGGCCGACGTGCAGATGCTCGTGCGACCGTGGGGAGCAGTGGGCAGTGGGC
>DATJGQ010000407.1:0-2615 GCA_035494815.1 Gemmataceae bacterium | reverse complement strand
CAGCTACTGCGGTCGATCGGGACGCGGAATTCGAGGTCATGTTCTCGCCCGTCGGCGGGGACGTGTCGCGCCGCCACCGGCTTGCCGTTGACGACGATCTCGATGAGCCGCTCGCCGCCGGGGACGAGTCGATCGGAGCGTGCGCCGTGCAGCGTGACCGTGTCGCCGATCAGCCGCCGGCCGCCTTCGGGGACGCGCGTCCCGTACGCAACGGCCTCGGGCGTTTCCGGCGCGAAGGCGACGCGGGCGTTGACGACGACCGGTCGGGCGGCGTCGAATCGGACCGTGTCGCCCGGTGCCGTACCGTCCACAGTGAATTGCAGCACGTGGGCGTAACCGTCCGAGACATACGACCGCCCCGCCGCCAGGCCCGCGCACCATTTGGCGAAGTCCAGACGTTCGGTCGCCCCGAGCTGGACGTACACGCGTCCCTGGCCGACGGCCGTGCTGCTCATGCACGGGAAATCGGTCTCGCCGCTGGCCTTGAGCGGAAAGCCGCAGTTGAGCACGTGATACCACATGTTCCACTCGCCCACGCGGGCGGTGTCCATGGCGCTGATGAAGTCGCACGCGCCCATCGCCACCGCGACCGGAAGCTCCATCGCGCCGACGCTGTTCATCTCGGGGACGGCGAGGTTCGGCAATTCGTCCGCCGCCCGGTCGATGCCGCCGCGCAGCTCCGCCTCGCTGAGAAAGCCGTCGCCGTCCGCGTCGAGCGCGGCGAAGCCCTTGGGCAACAGTCCCGCCGCAGCTTCCACCGGCGAGAGTTGCCCGCTTTTGTCCATATCCAGTTGCGTCAGCAGTCGCCGGGCCGCGGCCGTCGGGTTGATTTGCAACCCGCTGGCGGAATGCGCGAAGCCGGTCACGGCGCCCTGCGTCTTCGCCCATCGCAATACCGGCGTGGCCCAAGTCGGCCAGCCTTTTTCCTTCGTCCCGCCGGAGCCCGGATAAGTCTGGTCCCGCAAGTTCAGAAGGCAGACGTGTCCGAGTGATTGTGAGCCGAATCCGCTGATCTCCAGATCGTACTTCATCACTGTTAATGGCTCGCTGATTTCGTTCACTTGCGGCGAAAAGAACCGCCGTTGGAAGTCGTAGCACGGTCCCCAAGTCAGCACGCAACCGACGTTGAGCCCTTCGCCGGCCACCTGACGGAACATGTCTTGAGGCGTCACGCCTTCGGTCGGAGTCGTGTAGTGAGCGCAGCCGGCGCCGTGGATGTGATGGTCGCCGCCGTAGAAACCGTACTTCGCGGGATCGATCCAGCGTTCGAGTCGTATGTCGAGGGGCCGATCATCGCCGTCACGGACGCGCACAGTCTGGCGCCGCACCCGATACTCCGGCCCGCGCGACGATTCCACCCGGAAATCGCCCGGCGGAAGCAGCACGACTTCGCCGTCGCGGCGGTAAATCTGCTTCTGGAAAAAGAAGTCCGGGGCGAGGCGTCGGGCCTGCGGCGGATAGACATGGCCGGCCTGATCGCGGAACGTGAGCCGGGCGTATGAGGGTTTGCCCTCCTGATCGCGAATTGAGATTCTCACAGGGACGGCCGGGCGGACGTCAAAGAGTACCGGAACTTCGCCACGGAAGCCGAGGTCCTGCGTGCCCTGGCCGACGTCGAAACCGAGCGTCGCATCGCGTTTGCCCGACTCGCTGCTGTAGATCACGGCGACGGCGTATTCGACTTCCAGTCCGCTCAACGTTGCGGATAACGGCGGCTGCATAAACATCTCGACGTGAAGAAATCGCCGCGGCCCGCCCGGACGGACTTCATTCTCGCGCAGGAGCGTCTGGTCCTGCCGCTCCATGCTCAACCGCGCCACGCCGCCGTAGGGCGCCCCGGCTTGCGGGCTCGTGAGTCGCAACCGCGATTTGACCGTCCCCTGGTTCACGACCTTGACGAGGAACGGGATGTACCCGGCCTGTTGGAGCATGGCGTCGGCCCGGCCGCGCTCGACCTTGATTCGCGACTCGGGATTGACGGTGACGACGCACAACAGGTGCGGGTCGAGCAACTCCTGTAACCGTCCGGCGTCTTCGGCGGTGACGGCGTCGTTGAGTCGTTTCGTCAGGTCGGCATCGAGCGGCCGGCCGAGGAGGTCGAGCGCGTCGAGGACCCGTCGCACGTTCGCGGCCAGCGGCTGTCCGGCCACGTCGATTCGGGGCGGCTCGTCGGCGCTTCCTCGCGAGGAGCCGACAATCAGAAAGTGCGCCACGAATAGAAGGGGCAGCCGGCGCCGTCGAGACCGTGGCGTTTGTTGCGTTGATACTTGCATCGGTTGCCTTCGACTGGGTTATGCGTCTGTCCAGCGCCCCGGGGTTCGCATTTCAGACAGTTCAATGAGAGTGCAGACATTTCGGCAACATTTCCATTTCCCCGCGCCCACCGCGGGGGTATACTCTTGGCCGACCGTCAAATCGCTCAATCGCTCAATTCCTTATCACCGTGGCTATCGGTTACCGTCCGTGTGTCGGTCCTATCGGAAGGGGTGGGTCACATGCACCGCAATCGTTCCGCATTCACGTTGATCGAGCTGTTGGTGGTGATCGCGATCATCGCAGTGCTCATCGGCCTGTTGTTGCCGGCCGTCCAAAAAGTCCGCGAGGCGGCGGCGCGC
>DATJGQ010000406.1:0-6148 GCA_035494815.1 Gemmataceae bacterium | reverse complement strand
TTCCCACTCCCCGACACGTCGATCCGCGCGTAGGATGCCGCTCGACGCACTTCCCCACCCATCCGGAGACACTCGCGATGCGCCGCCGCACTCTGCTCGCCACCTTCGCCGCTGCCACGCTCTGCTTCGTAGCATTGACCGGCTCGCCGGCCGCCGACGACAAGTCGGCTGGCTTCACGCCGCTCTTCAACGGCCGCGACTTCACCGGCTGGAAGATCTTCCTCCGTCAAAACGCGAACAACGCCGAGACCAAAACTTTCACCATCAAAGACGGCGAGATTCATTGCACCGGCCAACCAAACGGCTACATGATCACAGAGAAGGAATACTCCGATTATGTGCTGCGTGTGCAGTGGCGATTCCCGGGAAGGGCGGGCAATAGCGGCGTGTTCATCCATGTCAGCGGTCCAGACACGATTTGGCCGCGGGGCGTCGAGGCCCAGCTTTTTTCCGGCCGAGCCGGCGACATCTGGCGGGTCGCTCCCAACGGGGAGGAGCCCTTTAAGTTGAAAATCGCCGGAGAGCGCGACCCCGGCTCGGCCCGGCACCACGCCCGCATCGGCGATAAGTTCGTCAAGACCGGCGAGCAGAAGAAGGGCCGGGACGTCTACAAGATCGAGGGCAAGCAGGTCGAGAAGCCGATCGGCGAATGGAACCAGTACGAGATCACCTGCAAGGGCGACACGATCACGCTCGTCGTCAACGGCCAGAAGGTGAACGAAGGGACTGAGGCCGAAGCGAGCAAGGGGAAGATTCTGCTGCAGTCCGAGGGGGCGCCGATCGTCTTCCGCAACGTCGAGATCAAGATGCTCAAATGACCAGCCACGACGACCCGTTCCTCCGCGCCGCGATCGCGGAGGCCGAACAGGGCCTGAAAGAAGGCGGTATCCCGATCGGCTCGGTGCTCGTGATCGACGGCAAGATCGTCGGCCGCGGTCACAACCGCCGGGTGCAGAAGGGCAGCGCCATTCTGCACGCGGAGATGGACGCCCTGGAAAACGCCGGCCGTCTCACCGCCCGCGACTACCAGCGGGCGGTGCTCTACTCGACGCTGTCGCCGTGCGACATGTGCAGCGGCACTGCGCTCTTGTACAAGATTCCGCGGATCGTGATCGGCGAAAACAAAACGTTTCGCGGGCCGGAGGACTACGTGCGGTCGCGCGGCGTGGCGCTGGAGATCGTGCAGCACCCGGACTGCATCAAATTGATGGAAGATTTCATCGCGGCCCGGCCGGACTTGTGGAACGAGGATATCGGCGAGCCGTAGTCAAGAACCGCGGGCGTCAGCCCGTGGGTGAGCGCTCACCCACGGCCTGACGCCCGCGGTTCTTTATGCCGCGGCCCTCTCGTCGCGGTCGATCAGTCGCCCGAGCGGGGCGGGCATGTTTGACGGTCCGGTCGGGCCGCCGGGTCGGCCTTCCCATTGGTGATTCGCCACGCTTTCGAGAATCCGGCAGGCGAGTGCGACCGCGGCGCGTCCGTCTTCGCCGCTGACGCGCGGCCGGGAACCCGTCCGCACACAGTGGACGAAGTGGGTTAACTCACGCGTGAGTGCGTCGCTTACTGCGGTACACGTCTGTTCGCGGACGTGCAGATGCCGGCCGAAGATCTCGTTCTTGAGCGCGTCCCGCCGTGCGGGGTCGAAGTTGGTGACGCTCAATCCGTGGCGTCGAAGCTCGTCGGTCGGCTGGACCAATACGAGCCGGCCCGCCGTGAAGTCCAAGCCGGCGTAACCTTCCGGGGCCCAAATTCGCATCCGCCGCTTCGGAAATGGGGCGATGCGGCTCGCGGTCACGTGCGCCACGCACCCGCTGGCGAAGGTCAGCCGGGCATTGACCAGGTCCTCGTGCCCGCCAAAGACGGTAATCCCCATCGCCTCGACGCCGACCGCCGCGGACCCGTCCAGCGCGTTCAGCAAATCCAAGTCATGCACCATCAGATCGAGGACGGCGCCGATGTCGGTCGAACGGCCGGTGAACGGGCCGTGCCGCTCGCACTCGACGAACTTCGGCCGGATCGGTCGGCCGCACAATTCCTCAAATGCGGGATTAAACCGTTCGACATGACCCACCTGCAAAACGGCGCCACGGAGTCGGGCGAGTCGCACGAGATCGTCGGCCTGCTCGAGCGTCGGTGCGAGTGGTTTCTCGACGAGCAGAGGCACGCCGCGATCGAGGAAAGCGCTCGCGATGCTGTGGTGGTGGCAGGTCGGCGCGACGATCGTCGCGGCATCGACCTGATCGAGAAGTGGGCCGTAATGTGTGTATGCGCGGCAAGCGTGGCGTTCGGCGACGAGGCCGGCCTGGGCGGCGCTGACGTCCGCGACGCCGACGAGCTCGACGTCCGGCATGGCGGCGAGGATGCGGGCGTGGGCCTGTCCCAGATGTCCGACACCGATGACCGCCATCCTCACAGGGGGCATACTCACTCCGAATGGGCCGTCATGCCGAATCACGCCGCGACGCGAAAAGACCCTCCGATCGCGAAGGGGAGAATCGGCGTCGTCTGCCGGCTGGTCAGTTCACGGACGAGGTCGACGTTGAGCGGGTGGCCGGAGCGGTAGGCGACGACATGGCCGCGCAAGTCGGCGCCGAAGAGCGCCAGGTCGCCGATGATATCCAGCACCTTGTGTCGGGCCGGTTCGTTCGCGAACCTGAGGCTATTGCCGATCGGGCCGCGTGGGCCGAAGACGAGCAGGTCCGCGGGTGACAGCCGCACGCCGAACCCCTGCCGCCGGAATTCGTTCGCCTCGTCCTCCAACAGGAACGTCCGGCAACCCGCCACATCGGTCATGACCCCTTCCGGGGTCACGTTCTGCGTGTGCGACTGCCAACCGATCGCGCAGCCGAGGCCGTAGTCGAGCAGATAGCTGACGCGCAGCACGTCCTCTTCGGCGGGGTGGATCGTCAGCGTCGCGCCGGCGTGCGAGACGGTCACTACTTCGCTGACGGTCCAGACGGGCCGCTTGGCCGGCTGGAGCACGGCGCCGGCTTCGGCGAGGACTTCGACAAACCGTCGGGCCGAGCCGTCCAGGCCGGGCGGCTCTGGGGCGTTCAGCTCGACGAAACAGTTATCGATCCGCATCCCGCCGAGGGCCGCCATGACGTGCTCGACGAGTGTGACATAGGCCGGGGCGCGGCCGAGCGTCGTTCGCCGTTGCGTACCGGTCACATTGCGAACGGTGGCCGCGATGCGCGGGGCGGTCCTCAGGTCGGTCCGCACGAAGACGACGCCCGAATCCGGAGGCGCCGGCAGAAATCGCAGGCGAACGTTCGACCCGGTGAGAAACCCGACGCCGCAGACCTCGGCCGGTCGGGAAAGCGTGCGCTGGGGACGGTGGCAGAGCTTTTTCACGGTGAGGGCCTTGGGCCGTCGGAAGGGTGCCCGCGCCGGGCTGGGCGTCCCCGGCGCGGGCGTATCCTGTCCGCGCCGCGGGACGACGACGGGGTCGTCCCACGGGCGGGTTTTAAGTCGTCACTAGCCGCCGGGCCGCCCGGCGGGCGGCGTCGGCGTGGCCGCGGCCGGCGGATACCGCGTGTTGAGCGTTTGCACGACCGCGCTCGTCAGGTCGATGTGCGGCTTATAGAAGAGCGGGATCGCCGCCTGCGACGCCATCTTCCGCACCACGTTGTCCTGCGAGTACATCTCGTCCGGCTGGTTCGAGGACGAGTCCGGGAACGACAGGACAAGGTCGAAGCCGTTGGCGGCGGCGACCGCCTGGACGACGCCCTCGATCTCCTTAAAGATCTGCACGGCGATATCGCCCTGTTCCTTGCCGATCTCCTTGCGGGCCTGGGCGTCGAGGTCCTGCAACTCCCGCTGCAGTCGGAGAATGTCCTTCTCGTATTGATCCTTTTGCTGCGGGGCAAGCGTCGGCTTGGTCAGCTCCGCCTGCAGTTTTTGCACCTCGTTCCGCTTCTCGGTCATTTTGTTCGAGAAGAACTGGACCTTATTCTTGATCTGGGTGTTGAGTTGCTGCGCCTTCTGATAGTTCTTCAGCACCGAGTTCATGTTGACGACGGCGACGGCCGTACCGGGCCGCTGCGCGGACGCCGGGGCGGCGGCGGTATTAGTCGTCGTGGTCCCGGAGGTCTGGCGGATCGGCGTTTGCGGTTGCTGGGCGGCGGCCCAGCCGGCCCAGACGACGAAGCCGCCGAGCACGGTCAGCCCGGCGAACGAAGCGAGAGTCTTCTTCACGCGTCCAACTCCTTGTCTGGGTCTGCGTCTTCCGTGACGCCGCGTGGCACTACCGCGCCGCTTGTACCGCTGCTCGCGGAAAACGTCAATCCGAAGAACCGGACAAGGTGACAAGGTGCCAAGGTGACAAGGTGAAAGAAGCTGGGGGATTTCCTGTCACCTTGTCACCTTGTCACCTTGTCACCTTGTCAGTTTTCGCGGGTCGCTGCTACACTGCCCGGCCGTCCGTGACCCGCGAGGCCGGTGATGACCCTTCGAACACTTCTGTATGGCCTGGTCGTGCTGATGCCGCTCGGTGTGGCCGGCTGCGACTCAAAACCGCCGCCGCTCGTGGCGGCGCACGGCCGTGTCACACTTTTTGAAGTGCCTTTGCGGAATGGGACGGTCGTCTTCACGCCGGATGCGGAACGCGGCACGTACGGTCCGAACGCCGTCGGCACGATCGGCCCGGACGGGCAGTACGCTTTGATGACCGACGGCTCGCCCGGCGTCACGCCCGGCTGGCATCGGGTCACGGTCGCGTGTCTGCAGCCGCCGGTCGGGTCGCGTATTGCCGAGCGGTATCAGGACCCGCAGTTGTCGGGCCTTCGCGCCGAAGTGCGAATCGGTGCGGAAAACGTCTTCGATTGGCGGTTGGAGGCGCCTTAGGCGAGCCCGGAGCGTCAGCGACCAGAGTTCGGGAAGGCTCGAACTCCGGTCGCTGACGCTCCCGGCTCGCCCGGAATTGACACTTCCCGCCGATCCGTGGTAAGACGGTCGATCACGCCGGATTAGCGTCATGCCCCGGGGTTGCCGGTGACACGGATGTCGAGCGTTCGCAGCCAGCCTCGCGTCTCTCTCGCGACCCCGCGACCCGAACGGCGCCACACTTCGCCGCCGGACGTCACCGTCTGTATCGCCAACTGGAACTGCCGCGAGTTACTCCGCGATTGTCTGAAGTCGCTCCACCACCAGCCGCAAGGTGTGCAGGTCGAGACCGTGGTCGTGGACAACGGCTCAACCGACGGCGCCGCCGAGATGGTCGACCGCGACTTTCCCGAAGTTCGGCTCGTCCGCAACGAGCGCAACGCCGGCTTCGCGGCCGCGAATAATCAGGCCGCCGATCTGGCGCGCGGCCGTTACCTGTTTTTCCTCAACAACGACACGGTCGTCCCGGCATACACGCTCCGGCGACTGGTCACGTTCGCCGAAACGCATCCCGAAGTCGGCATGATCGGTCCGCGGCTTCGCGACGCCCGCGGGGCGTTGCAAATCTCGTATCGCCGCCGGCCGACCGTCGGGGCCCTCCTACACCGGACCATGCTGCTCCGCTGGACCGGCCTCCTGCGAGACACGTACCGTCGATATCGTCGCGGCGACTTCGACCCGAAGGCGCAGCGCTGCGTCGACGTCCTGATGGGCGCCGCGGTAATGCTGCCTCAGGAAGTGTTCTTCGAGTGCGGCCGGTGGGACGAGGCATTCGCGTTCGGCGGCGAGGACATCGACTTATCGACGCGCATCGGCCGTCGGCACGCGGTCGTCTACCTGCCGCAAATCGAAATCACACATCACGGCCGCGTCAGTTCCCGGCTCAATGTGACCTTCGCCGAGCCGAACGTGCAGGTCGGCTACGTCCGGTTCCTGCGCAAGGCCGGGGCGGGACGGGGAGCGCTTGTCGCGTACAAGCTCGTCGTGACCTGCGACGCGCCGATCCATTGTCTGTCGAAGTGGGTGCAGTACACGTGGCGGCGACTCACGGGCCGACCGGCGAAGGCGGAAAAAAGCCGGCTGGCGATGTGGGGGCTCGCGGCGTTTCTCGCCCGCGGCATGCTCGCTTTCTGGCGGGCCTGACAGGTTCGCGACGCTTCGTAGAAGCGTCAACGCTTCTTCGAAGCGCTAGACGACCTGTTCACTCCACGCGCCCAGGAAAGTCCGCAGCGCCGGAATTTCGCCGGTCTACCCCTCCAGATAC
>DATJGQ010000405.1:0-3218 GCA_035494815.1 Gemmataceae bacterium | reverse complement strand
GCCGGCGGCGGAGTGCGCCCGGCAAGGGCAAGTAGCAGACGGCAACCGATGTCGCCCGGCCGTACAGTCGCACGGCAGTCGCCGACGCGGTGCATGGCAATTCGTTGCTAGTTATTTCCCCCCCGGCCGCCGCCCGGCCCGGCCCCCCTTGCCGCGAGTTGGTACATGGCGCCGGCCGAGCCGGTCCCCCGCCCCCAACTTCGTCGAACACGCGCGGGGCTGCCGCCCGCGTTATGCCGGTCGGACCCACAGACTTCTGTGGCAGACGCATCAGAAAGGACCGCAAACCGCGGCGCAACCGTGTTTGACATGCCCCGGCATAGCCCGGCCGGATTCCCGGTCCACACCGGTCCAGCGAACGAACCTTCGGTCGTTAAATTGTGCCCAGATCCCGCTCAGCCGCGGCGGTCAGATGGCGGTGCCGAAGCGGGTCTTGAACTGGAAGAAGTCGGCGTTGTCCACGGTGCCGCTGCCGTCGGAGTCCAGGGCGCTGAGGAACAGGGGGTCGCCGGTGCTGCGCAGGAAGGTCTGCTTCAAGAGGAAGAAGTCGGCGTTGTCCACCCGCCGGTCCCCGTTCGCATCCCCGTAGAGCCGGTACAGAGCCGTCGTACTGTCGCCGCCCGGCTGGCCGTCTCCGTCCCCGTCTAGGGTGGTGCCCAGGGAATCCGTCACCTGGCTGCCGACGACGCGCAGCGTGTAGCGGCCGTCGGCCAGGGAGCCGGCGACGATGCCTGGCCCGGTGAAGGTCAGCGTCACCACCGTCTGGCCGTTGACGACGCTCACGGACTGGCTCAGCCCCACGGTCGCACCACCGGCGTCGGGCGTCAACACGAATGCCCCGGCGCCGAGGGTGACGGCCTCGTTGAACGTCACTGTGATCGAGGTCACCATCGACCGCTGGGCCGCGCCGCCGTTGATGGCGACCGACTGTACGGTGGGGGCGGCGACCGTGCCGGCCAGCTTCATCTCGGAATACTGAACGCTGTTGTCGCTGCCCCGCTGCGACAGGACGATCACGCGGTAGCTGCGGTACGGCGTCGTGTTGTTGAAACGGACGAGCGGGCCGAACGTCTGCCGGCCCGGGTCGGTGTCGATGCCGAGGTTGACCTGGGCGATGAACGACCACGTCGAGCCGGTGTCGAAGTTGCTCGTCGCGTCGGTCCCTTCGACGGCGACGCTCAGCGGGTCGCGGGCGGGGTGGTCGTTGCCGGTGGCGACCTGGATGCCGGTGACGACGGTGGGACCGGCCGCGGGGGTGACGTAGAAGCCGGTGCCGACTCCTTTGGTCGCGCTGGACGCCGAAGAGTCCCCGTTGCCGAAGTTCAGGTACTTGGTGGCGCCGTTGGCATCGATGGCGTTCGCCGGCCCTTGCGCGGACGGGTATTGGCCGGGGCCGGTACCGACGCTTGACGGCACGTCGTTGCCGCCGATCGAACCCTGATAGAAACCCGTGATCGCGTCGCCGGCCGCGGTCACGAATGGCGGGGCGGTCAGGTTGACGGAGGCCGTTCGCAGGTACGATTCCGCGACGGCCGCCTGGTCGATCATGTTCCACGACGTCCGGATCGTGCCCGGCGTGTAGCTCTCCCGCCCCCAGAGCGTGCCGTAGTGGCCGTTGGGGTCCTCGCGGTTGGCGTGCAGCCAGGTGAGCGCGCCGGTCACGTCCGACAGCCAGGCGGGGTTGTGGTCCACTTGGTAAAGGGCGTTCAGGGCGTCCACCAGTTCGAAATCCCAATACCCCTCGTCGTTGATCGCGCCGGAGGAGGAGTTGAAGTACCGGGGGATCGACGTCGTGGCGATGAGCTGCGCCTCGCGCAGATAGGAGACGTCGCCGGTGAAGTCGTAGAAGAGCAGGTTGTCCGCCAGTCCGATGCCGGCGCCGTTAATCAGCGGCGTGCCCTGCGGCGTGTTGGCGTTCGTGCCGGTGAGCTGCCAGCGCTGGTAGACCAGGCCGTTGGACTGCTGGATGTGCGAGGCCGCCCAGCCGTACAACTGCGTGGCGTCGCTCAAGTACTGGGACTGGCCGGTCAGCCGGTACAGCAGCAATCCGGCGCGAACGGCCTGGAGGGTGGAAATCGCGTCCTTGGAACTGTGGTCGGGCACGCTGAAGTAGATGCCGCCCCCACCGGCCGAGTCCTCGCCGCTGAGCACGAACTGGTACGTCTGGATCGCCCGGCCGAGGTAGACCGGGTCGCCGGTGAGTTCGTAGGCTTGGGCCAGCGCGACCGCGACGTGGCCGTTGTCGTCGTAGAACGACGTGGCGCCAGAACTCACGCCGGAGCGGTACCCGCCGGGGGCGGTGGTCGTCCAGTACCGCGTGTACAGTTCGTCGGCGAACGCCCGCACCGTCGGGGCGTACGACCTGTCGGTGCCGGCGAGGTCGTCGAGCACGCGGAACAGCGTGGCCTCGGGCCAGACGTAGGCGAACCCGCTGTCGCCGCCGGAGGTCGTGCCGGAGATGTTCGCCATTTCCGCGTAGAGGTTGCTGCCCGCCACCTTCAGCGACGCGTTAATCTTCTGATAGACGTTCTGACCCCACGCCAGGAACGTCGGGTCGGGCGCGCGGTCGGGCGACCGGTAGCCCAGCGCCTGAATCTCACTGAACCCGAACCCCAAGCCGGCCGAATTGGAGCCGAAGTCGAGCAGGATGCTCTGCGTCCCCGGCGGGATGGCGAGGCCGTTGAGCTGGTCGTAGCTGATCGTCGCGGCCGGATTGCCGGACGGGTCGGCCGGTTGCGGGTGGTCCGGCGGATTCGTGGGCGTCTGGTACACGTCCCCCTGCGGGCCGCCGCCCGTGTTGGTCGTGGGTAGCGAGAACGCGCCGAGCAGCGTGTAGCTCGACGGGACCAGAGACATCTGCCGGAGCGGAGAGTAATAAATGGTGACCGAGCCCGCGGCCCGGTCGGTGTAACTGGGCGTGTCGAAAAACCGCAGCGACGTGATCGCCGCGCTGAAGTTCGAGAGCGCCAGCCGCTGCGGGCCGGACCCGTCGGCGAACACGAAGGCGCCGTTGGTTCGGTCCACGACGTTGGCCGCGGCGAAAGCCGGACTCGGGTACGTCCCGGAGGCATTGGCCGTCTCGGTGGGACCGAACAGGTCGGCGGGATCAGCGACCGTCGCCGGCACCACGCGCGATTCCAACGACTCGATGGCGCGACCTCTGAAGCCGCGAAGCCGAAGCGATCGGATTCGAGTCATGCTCGTCCTCGGGTTCGGGC
>DATJGQ010000404.1:0-3786 GCA_035494815.1 Gemmataceae bacterium | reverse complement strand
TAGAGCCGGGCGAGGACGGGGTGGGTGTCCCCGCGCGGGAAGACCTTGGGCGGCAGGGCCGGGTCGAAGATGCGGGCGGCTTTCTGCTCGTCGGTGAGTGCCGGCGTCGGCCGGTCGATCGGAGCTGGGAACAGCCCTCGGCCGTCGGCGTAAAGCGATTGGTTGTAGTAGTCCGGATTGACCTGGTCGCCGAGGCAGAAGCAGACGCCGCCGCCGTTCTTGACGTATGCCTCCAGGTTCGCCTTCGCCTTGTCGCTCAGCCGCGGGACGTTGAGCAGGTAGATGGTCGGGTACTGGTCGAGGTTGGGCTGTTCGAGTTCCTGCGGGCCGCGCTGGACGACGTCGTAACCCTTGGCCGCGTCGAGGAAGAGGGCCCGCAGGAAGAACGAATCGGAGTCGAGTTTGCCGCGGCGGGACGGGTCGCCCTCGACGAACAGCATCGGCACCTTGTCGCGGACTTCCACGGCCACGTACCGCGTGTTGTCGATCGCCAGCCCGGCCTCTTCGGCCTCCAAACTTGCGGTCACCTGGTTCCAGCCGAGTTGCTGGAACGTCGCGACGAAGGTTTTTTGGGTCTCGCCCGGCGGAACGCTCAGGATCGTCATCGAACTGGCGGGCCGCTCCTCGCCGTTGACCTTGATCGTGACACGGACGTTCTTGCGCTCGGTGGGGCTGTAGTTGGCGACGGTCAGCGCGAACTCGACCGACATGTTGCGCGGGGCGACCCGCGCTTCCGGCTGCACGTCGACGACGCCGAGGTTGCCGTGATCGATCGCGGCCCGCTGCGTCGGGCTGCGGACCGGGTCGGCGACGTCCATGAGGTGGACCTGGACACCACCGGCGCCCTTGGTCTGCGTCATGGCGGAAAAGACCTGGTTCAGTGCCTCCGCCGAGCCGCCGGACCAGTCGCGCTGACGGAAGTCGCTGACCAGGTGCAGGACATGCTTCGCCGCGGGTTGTTCCTCAAAGAGTTCTCGGGCGCGGCGGACGCCGTCGATCAGGTCGATGTGCAGGGCGGTCGACTTCAGGTCGGCGAGATCGCGCTCCAGGTCGGCGACGTTGTCCCGGTTCAGGCGGTCGACCTTGATCGGCGCGTCGAGTGCGCTCAGGCGGACGACCGCAAGCGATTGGGCGGTCCCGCTCTGAGCCTGTGAGGCGCCGCCGGCGATGTCCTCTACGATCGCCTTTTTCGCGACGTCGAAGGTGACCCGCGGTTGGCCGTCCTGCCGCCAGGCGTCGCCCATGCTCGCCGTGTCGTCAAGGACGACGACGTGCTGCGTACTCTGGGGTTGCGTCAGGGCGAGAGCGTCGCTGATGAAGCGGGCGAGCAATAGGCCGATCAACAGCACCAGCAGGCAGCGGAGAGCGAGCAGGATCAATTGTTCGATAATCAGCCGGCGGCGGTTGCGCTTTTGCGACTTGAGCAGGAACTCCATCGCCGCCCACTTGACGCGGCGATAACGGAGGCGGTTGATCAGGTGAATGACGATCGGCGAGCTGACCAGCGCCGCGCCGGCGATCATCGTGTACGGGTTCAAAAACAGGCTGAACATCTAATCATCCTCGTTCCCACGCTTCGCGTGGGAACGCACGCCGCGACGCTCTGCGTCGCGAACACATCCTCAGACCGCCGGACAGTCTCTCCACGCGGAGCGTGGCAACGAGAGCCGAGGGGCTATCCCCCGGCTGCCACCCGGCCGCCGCCTTTGAGCGCCGCCAACCGGAAATTCAAAAACTTTGCCAGCATCGCGTCGAGGTAGTCGCCGGTACGGACCAGCGTGTAATCGATGCCCCGCCGCGAGCAGCCGCGCCGCACTTCCGTCAGATACTCTTCGAGCGCCTCCAAATACCCGTCCCGCAGCGCCCGCGGGTCACACAACAAATCGGGCAACTCCTCCATTCCTTCGAACCGGGTCGTGCCCGCGAACGGGAAGGCCACCTCGTCCTCGTCGAGCACGTGAAAGACGAGAACGTCGTGCTTGCGGTGCTTGAGCATCTCCAGCCCGCGGAAGAACGGCTCGCGGTCGCACAACAGGTCCGACACGATGACGATGAGGCCTTTATTCGGCGTCGATTCGGCGACCCGCCGCATGACCTTTTCGAGATCGGTCTTCTCCTTCGGCTTCGAAACGTGCATGGCCCGCACGAGGGCGTCGATGTGCGTCTGGGCGCTCCGGGGCGGGACGACCTGGCGGACGTCCGCGTCGAAGCTGATCAGGCCGACGGAGTCCTGCTGCCTCAGCAGCAGATAGCCGAGGCAGGCGGCAATCGTGCAGCCGTACTCGTATTTGCTCAACGGGCCGCGGCCGTAGCGCATCGATTCGCTGACGTCTACGACCAGCGTCGACCGCAGATTGGTTTCGGCCTCAAACTGCTTGATGTAGAAGCGGTCGGTCTTGCTCCAGACCTTCCAGTCGAGGTGGCGGAGGTCGTCGCCGCGGACGTACTCGCGGTGCTGGACGAATTCGACGGAGTGCCCGAAGAACGGGCTCTTGTGCATGCCGGTGATGAACCCCTCGACGACGTCCTTGGCCCGCAAGTCGAGCCGGGCGGTGCGGGCGACGGCCTCGGGGGCGAGGAAGCGGCGGGGGTTGTCGAGGTCACGGGTCGGGGGCACGGGGGTCTCTATGGGACTAATGGGACTTATGGGACCTATGGGACTTATGGGACTCATAGGTCCCATTCGTCCCATCAGTCCCATTAAACTCACGCCGCGAAGATCTTCTTGAACCGCTCGTCCTTGCTCAGTTCGCCTTCGCGGCTGGGCGTCTCCTCGACGAGTTTGTTCACGACCATGTCCGTGGTCACGCCCTCGGAGGCGGCGGTGAAGTTCGTCAGGATGCGGTGCCGCAACACCGGCAACGCCAGCGCCTGCACGTCCTCGGTCTGCACGTGCGACCGGCCGTAGAGCAGCGCTCGCGCCTTCGCGCCGAGGATCAGGTACTGCACCGCCCGAGGGCCGGCGCCCCAGCTCAGCCATTCGCGGACGAACTTCGGCACCCCTGCTTCGCCGACTCGCGTCTGGCGGACCAGCGCCAGCGTGTACTGGATCACGTGGTCTGTCACGGGCACCTTGCGGACAATCTGCTGGAGGTCGAGGATCTGGTCGCCGGTGAGCACGGCGGTCGGCTGATCCATGGCCAGCGACGTCGTGCGGCGGGCGATCTCGAACTCGTCCTGGAAGTTCGGGTACTTCACGAACACCTTGAACATGAACCGGTCCTGCTGCGCCTCGGGCAACGGGTAGGTCCCTTCCTGCTCGATCGGGTTCTGCGTCGCCAGGACGAAGAACGGGTCGGCGAGCTTATGGCGGACGCGGCCGACCGTCACCTGCCGCTCCTGCATCGCTTCGAGGAGTGCCGCCTGCGTCTTCGGCGGCGTGCGGTTGATCTCGTCGGCGAGAATCACATTCGCGAACAGCGGCCCCTGGAGGAACTTGAACTCGCGGGCCCCAGTCGAGCGGTTCTCCTCGATGATTTCGGTGCCGGTGATGTCGGCCGGCATCAGGTCGGGGGTGAACTGGATGCGGCTGAAATCGAGCGAGAGGCACTTAGCGAGCGTCGAAATCATGAGCGTCTTCGCCAGGCCGGGGACGCCTTCGAGGATGCAGTGGCCGCGGCTGAACAGCGCGATTAGCAGTTCCTCGATGACCTCGTTCTGGCCCACGATGACGCGGCTGAGTTGGGCCTTGATGTCGTCGAAGGCCTTCTTGAGGCGGCGGATC
The DNA here is from genome assembly GCA_035494815.1 of Gemmataceae bacterium. Classification (GTDB taxonomy): domain Bacteria; phylum Planctomycetota; class Planctomycetia; order Gemmatales; family Gemmataceae; genus DATJGQ01. Next base: position 62 of record DATJGQ010000404.1, on the reverse strand, counting down.
GCTTCCAGGTCGTCGCGGGCGAGGTCGGCGGTCGGAGAGTTTTCAGTCATTGGATGTCTCAG
>DATJGQ010000403.1:0-7417 GCA_035494815.1 Gemmataceae bacterium | reverse complement strand
GTCGTCAAGAACGTCGCCGGGTACGACCTGATGAAGCTGTATACCGGCTCGCTGGGGACGCTGGGCGTCGTCACGCAGGTGACGCTAAAGTTGAAGCCGATGCCGGAGAGGTGGGCGTCATGGGGCGGAATCTGTGCCCGGGACCGATTGCCCGCTGTGCTTGACCAACTCCATCGGACGGCCACCCGGCCGGTAATGGTCGGCTTTATCCGAGGCGGCCACAACCCGGCTAGTTTCGACGAATTCTGGGGCGTATCTGTCGTGTTCGAAGGCGGAGCCGATGCCGTCAATTGGCAGGCGGATTGTATTCGCCGGGAGTTCAGCGGGGAACGACTTCGTGTTGAAGACGGTGCCCATGGGGACGGGTCCATGCCCGGCGTGCTGGGAGGCACATTTGCCGGTCTGGTCTTCCGCATCGGGCTGCGGCCGAGTGCCGCGGCGGCGTTCGCCGAGCGCGCGGCCACGATACCCGGCCTTCACTTGAATGCCGACGCCGCCGGGGCAGTGATCCGCGGATATATGTATGAAGTCACGCCGCTCGAAACCGCACGCGACCTGATCGCGCGTATGATGGATTGGTCCAAGGAATCTGGCGGGAATCTAGTGATCAAGCGCTGCCCGGCCGACTGGAAGAAATCGCTCCCCGTTTGGGGCCGGCCGCCCGCCGACCTCGCGCTGCAAAAAGCAGTCAAGCACGCTCTCGACCCGAACGCGATTTTCAATCCCGGCCGGTTCGTCACCGACGCGTTCTAAAACGCTTCTTCGAAGCGTCGCGAACCGAATCGACGCTTTGCTACAATCACCCCATGACGACCGCCGCCCCCGCACGGACCGCCTTGCCCGTCGCCGACAATCCGGGCGCGGGGATCGATTTCGAACTCTTCCTCGACTGCATCCACTGCGGCCTGTGCCTGACCTCGTGCCCGACCTATGAAATGCTCGGCACCGAGATGGACGGGCCCCGTGGCCGAATCTATCTGATGCGGGCCGTTACCGAGGGACGCCTCGCCCCGGACGCGTCTGTCCGCGAACATCTCGACCTCTGCCTCGACTGTCGCGCGTGCGAATCCGCCTGTCCGTCGGGCGTGCAATATCACCGGCTGCTCGAACCGTTCCGGGCCAGGCTCGATCACCTCGTGCCGGCGACGAAGCCGCTACCTTGGGTGCAGCGGTTTGTGCTCAAGCACATCTTCCCGTATGTCGGCCGCAACCGGCTCGCCCTCGCTCCGGCCAAAGTACTGCAATGGTCGGGGATCGATCGGCTGCTCGAAAAGATCGGCTTCTATCATCTGTTGCCGAAGTCGCTGCGGCAGATGCACGACATGCTGCCGCCGTTGCGGGCGCATTACGGCAAACTCCCCGCGGTGCTCCCGGCCGAAGGCAAACGGCGGGCACGTGTCGCGCTTTTCACCGGCTGCGTCGCCGACGCCGTGTACCCGGGGACGAACCTCGCGACCGCGAAAGTGCTGCAAAAAAACGGCTGCGAAGTCGTAATCCCGCGCCGCCAAGGCTGCTGCGGCGCCTTGAATTACCACATGCACGACGAGGAACCCGCCCGGGCGTTCGCCGGGGCGAACTGCGAGGCGTTCGGCTTTGGCCGCACCGACATCGGCAGCTTCGACGCCATCATCACCAACGCCGCCGGCTGCGGCGCAATGCTCAAGGACTACGGCCCGCTCCTCCGCGACACGCCGTCCGGCGAAGGCGGGGCGAAACTCGCGGCGAAAGTCCGCGATATCAGCGAATTCCTCGTCGAACTCGGCCCGGTGCCGCCGACGCACCCGCTGCCGATCAAGGCAACGTATCACGACGCCTGCCACCTCGCGCACGGCCAGGGCGTCCGCACGCCGCCGCGGAAACTGTTGGGCATGATCCCGGGGCTCGAATTGCTGCCGCTCGCCGAATCGGAACTCTGCTGCGGCGCGGCGGGCAGTTATAACCTGACGCAGCCCGAGATGGCCGAGCGCCTCGGGGCCCGCAAAGCCGAGCGTATTCTGGCTACCGGTGCGGACGCGGTGTTCGCCGGCAACGTCGGGTGTCTGCTCCAGATCGCGCGACACTTGCGGGCACCGCGACCCGATATCTGGGTCGCCCACCCGATTGACGTGCTCTGGGCCAGCTACAGCGGCGAGCCCCCCCCTGCCCCGGAGACCCACTAGCCTCCCTAGTGCAATCCGGACGATATCGGTCGACGCCAGCAGCATCGAGACGGTGCGGACCATGCGGCCCTCACGTGGCGAGCGGAGTCGCTTCAGCGGCCCGTGGACGCAGACCGGGGACGTAACGCTCCGCCAGCGCCCAGACCCCGAACAGGACGACCGCGTAGACGACGTCGCCCGCCAGCGAGTTTCGGAAGAACGGCAGCGCGAACAGATAACACTCCGTGAGTCCGTCGAGAGTGTGCGGGAAGCGCGTGCCGCGCGCCCAGATCGCGAAATTGGTGACGACGAAGAACACGATCGAGCCGAGAAGCGTCGTACCGGCCATCACGCTCAACCGGCGGGTGCCGTGGGCGAGCCGTGACATTAATGCGACGAGCGCGGTCGTGCCGTACGTCACCCACATGCCGCGGTAGATGCCCCACTGGGCGGACATCCCCTGGCGCCACAGGTACTCCTTGGCCAAGTCGCTCACGAACAGCGCGACCAGCGGGGCGACGACGGCGGTCCGCCAGCGGCCGAACGTGATCGCCCCGAACACCGCCATGGCCGTGATCGGCGCGAAGTTCGGCGGGTGCGGCAACAGTCGCGTGAGGGCGACTGCGAGGATGAACAGCGTCAGTGCGACGTTTCGCATTTTGCAATCTCCCGTAGGTCAGGCTGTGCCTGACTCTTCAAAGCGTCAGGCACAGCCTGACCTACTTAAGCATCCCCTGCACACCAACGAACTCCTCGAGAACAAACCGGGCCGCAAATCCCGCGTCGCACGACACGGACGACGAGAGAGTCGCGGCCGAGGAGTTGTGAATCGGTCCACTGGATCTCCTCAGCAGCCCGTCCCACAGGGGCCGCAGCGATCGAGAGTTGTTTCGTGGTGGGCAAGCTGGATGGCATGTAACTTGCCCCCACTACCTTTTCTGTGGCTAGGCGGGTGCACTGCCGGTCTGCTCGCTGGCTCGGTTCTCGACCGGCATCCCAGGATTGCAAGGAGTGAGCATGGCGACCACTCAACGCACCGTGGCGGTCGGCGTTTTTGACGACGCCTAGGCCGCGCAAAAAGCCGTCAACGAACTCAGACGGGTCGGGTTTCGGGAGGACCAGATTGGCGTGGTGTCTCGGCACACCGACGAAGTCAGCGGCGGAACCGCCGTGAGCGAGCGGGGCAGCAAAGCCGCTACCGGCGCCGCTGCCGGCGTCGCGACGGGTGCCGGACTCGGCGCCCTCTGGGGCATCGGCATCCTCGCCGGCGCGCTGCCGGTCATTGGGCCGGCGATTGCGGGCGGGGCTCTCGCGACCATCCTGTCCAGTGCCGCCGCCGGCGCCGCCGTCGCCGGGCTGACCGGCGCCCTCATCGGCCTCGGCCTGCCCGAGGAAGAGGCCCGTTACTACGAAGACGAGTTCAAGGCCGGTCGCACCGTCGTCACCGTCAAGGCCGACGGCCGCTACGACGAAGCGGTCGCCATCCTCCGGCGGTTCGGCGGCTTCGACATGAGCACCCGTCAGTCCGCCCGGTCAGGCGCGGCGTGCGCGACGGCTACTTCCGGCGAAGCGGGCAAGAAGGTCCAGGTCAAGGAAGAGCAGTTGAAAGTCCACAAGCAACCGGTGCAGGCCGGCGAGGTCACCGTCCGCAAGGAGGTCCACACCGAGCACAAGACCGTCGAGGTGCCGGTCGAGAAGGAAGAGGTGGTGATCGAGCGGCATCCGGTGGCCGGCGGGAAAGTCTCGGCGACCGACATCAAGGCCGGCGAGCAGATCCGCGTTCCCGTCAAGGAGGAGCAGGTTCACGTCGAGAAACAGCCGGTCGTCAAGGAGGAGGTCACGGTCGGCAAGCGGAAGGTGCAGGAAACGGAACGGGTCGGCGCGACGGTCCGCAAAGAGGAGGTGAAGGTCGAGAAGAAAGGCGACGTGGACGTCCGCGGCAAGACGACCCGGTGATCCGGAGTCGGCCGATCGAAGAGGGCGGGCCACATGGCCCGCCTTTTTTGTCCACTTCCGTCAGGGCTTTGAGATGCAATCCACTTCGGGGTAAGAGCCAAATTGCACTCACACTGTTACTTGCACGCCTTCAAGAACGCGATCAAATCCGACAACTCCTGCGGCGACAACTGCTGGTCCAACCCCGACGGCATGATCGAGACGGTCCCCGGTTGCACGCTCTCAATGTCATCGCGGGCGACGTGGACTTCCGTGTCGGCATTCATCGTCAACACGATCTCGTCCGGCTGATCTTGCCGCACGAGGCCGTTGTGCACCTTGCCGGCCTTCGTCACGACCTGCACGGGCTCGAAGCTGCGGACGAAACTCGCGCTCGGGAAGACGATCGACTCCAACAGGTCGCGCTCGGTGCGGATGGAGCCGATCTTGGTCAGGTCGGGGCCGATGCGGCCGCCGACGTAGCCGGTCGCGTGGCAGGAGGAGCAGGCGGCCTTCGGGCTGTGGAAGACGGCCTGGCCGCGGCGGACGTCACCGTTCGAGAGCGCGGCGACCAGTTTGTCGAGCTTTTCACGCTGGCCGGCGTTGTCCGCGGTGAGCAGGGCGTAGAGTTCCTCCGCCTCCGACGTGACGCCGTTGCCGTACTTCGAAAGCCGCGGCTTGAGCGATTCGATCCGCACGGCCGCCCGCCCGGGCGAGGCTTTCATCGCCGCGATCAGGCTGTGGCCGACGGCGGAATCGGTGGACGCGGCGAAGGCGTCGAGCAGGCGGTCGATCTCCAGCGGGCCGGCGTTCTTGACGCACTCGGCGAGCGCGAGCAGTTGCTCGCGGCTGAGCTTGGCCCGTGAGAGGACGTCGGCGGCGGCCGACCGCGTGGCGACCGGCTGTTCCGGCGCGAGTTGCGAGCGCAGGAAATCGAACGTCGCGGGCTCCAATCCGGCGAGCGCCCCCGGCACAGCGGCGAGGGCGTTGAGTCGCACTCCCGCGGGGACCGCGGAATTGCCGCTGATCTGTTTCAGCGCGGTGACGAGGTGTTCGGGTCGTTGTCGCGGCCAGCGGAGAGCCCGCGCGGTCGCCACGGCCTCGCCGGTCAGTTCGGCGTCATTTCCGCGGAGCACGTCGGCGACTGTTGTGATCCAAGGTGCGGGGGCTTCTCGTAAGCCGGCCTTGGCCATCGCCCGCAGAATCACGCGCTTGGCGAGCGGGGTCGCGTCAGCGCCCCGAGGACCGAGCAGCTCCGCAAGAAGCTGCTGCGCGGGCGCCGCCTTCGCGAAGAGGGCCAATTGTTTGGCGAGTTCGTCCTGCTCGGCCGGGGCGAGTGCTTTCGCCGTCAGTCGTTCCCGCAGCACGCCGGTGAGTTCGCCGGCCCATTCGGGATGCCGCCCGGCAATCCACCACGCGGTCTCCTTGAGCGCCGGATCGGCCGCGGCGAGTTCCTTCGTGACGGCCGCGACGTCGAGCTTGCCGCCGGGCATCTGGTCAAGCGCAGCCAATGCGGCTCGGCGGACGCGCGGGTTCGGGCTTGTCAGGCCCGCCGCGGTGGTCTCGCGGTCGGCAATCTCGATCAGAGCGTAGGTCAGCGAGTTTTCCAGCGCCCTGTCGGCTGGTTCGCCGGCGGCCCTCAGCAGCGCCGGGATCGCCACCTTATCGCCCATCCGGCCGATCGCCTCAGCGGCGGCGCGAACGTTGTGATACGAGCGACTCCGGATCAGCGACCAGGCCGTTTTGTTGGCGACGTCTTCGGGATTCGGAACCGCGGGGAGAGCTCGGAGGTGGAGTAGGAGCGTCGGCAGCGCCTCGCGATCGCGCCACAAACTGACCGCGTGGAGGGCCACCTGCCGAGCGCCTTCATCGCCGTCGGTGAGAGCCGATCGCACCAGCGCGCGGGCGGCCGGCAGATCAATCCGGCACGCGGTCCAGATCGCGTTCTGCCGTGCTTCGCCTCCGCGGGCGGAATCACTCGAAAGGACTTTCGAAAGGACGCCGAGGGCCTTCTCACCCTTCGCCGCCAACGCCTCGATCGCCCGACGACGAACCGCGGGCCGCAGGTCGTCCAGCTTGGCAGCGAGAGAGTCCACGGGAGCGTGCGCCCAGTCCAACTGGAGTCGCCTTGGGTCGTCAATCTTCGTCGCCCCCGTCTTCCGCACCCGGTAGATCGCCCCCAGCACGTCCGGTTTGTGGAACTGCGAGGACGGACAGCACAGTTTGTACCAGCCGCCCGTGTCCACCACGAGCAGGCTGCCGTCGGCGTCCTCGATCACGTCGGTCGGGTGAAAGTCGACGTTGTTGGAGACGAGGAAGTCTTCGTCCTTCGTGCGGAAGCTCGCCCCGTCGGGGATCAGGACGTGCCGCGTGATCTTGTGCAGGTTGAAGTTGCAGGCGAACAAGTTGTCCTTGTAATCCTCGCCGAACGATTCTGACTCGAAGCGATGCAACCCGGCGGGGGCGGCCGGGCCGAGATGCGTCAGCACCGGCATCAAGTGCGGGCTGGTCCACGGGTGCTCATAGATCGGGTCGTGGTCCTTGCCGTAGATGCCGCCGTAGACCGCATGGATCAGGCCGTCGCGGCGGCCGCCGGCGGGGAACTGGAAGAAGGTCGTCGTGAAGATGCGTTCCCCGCCGGGGGTGAAGACGACGTCGACGGGGTTGTCCATGCCGCCGGTCATGACCGCTTCCAGGCCGCTGCCGTCCGGCCGGCAGCGGAAGATATGCGACGCCCGCGTCACGAATGGCGGCTTGCCGGGCCGCTCGTAGGTCTGTTTCGCGAAGGCGCCCTTGCACCAGTAGATCCAGCCGTCGGGGCCGGCGTAGGGGCCGTGCAAGTCGTTGGCACAGCCGGTCATGGTCTGGCCCTTGAACCACTCCTCGCGCTTGTCGGCGACGCCGTCGCCGTCGGTGTCGGTGAGTTTCCAGATGCTCGGCGGGGCGGCGACGTAGAGCGAACCGGCCAGCCACATCGTCCCCTCGGGGAACATCATGCCGTCGGCGAAGATCGTGCGCTTGTCGAAACGGCCGTCGCCGTCGGTGTCTTCCAGTCGGAGGATGCGGTGCGGCTTCTTGGCCAGTTGGTCCTGCACCTTTTCGTTCGAGCCCGACGAGTCGGAGACGTAGAGCCGGCCCTGCTCGTCGAAGTCGGCGGTGATCGGCCGATCGACCAGCGGCGGCCCGGCGACGAGTTCGATCTCGAAGCCGGGCGGCAGCGTGAAGGTATGGCCGTTGAGGTCGACGGTCTTGAGCTTGGGGGCGGCGGGTTTGTCGTCGGCGAAGACGCCGCAGGCGGCGACGGAGAAGAGGACAGTGGCCATTGCGAGTCGTTTCATCGCAGC
>DATJGQ010000402.1:0-5535 GCA_035494815.1 Gemmataceae bacterium | reverse complement strand
TGGGCCTGTTGGAGCACCCGCTCGAAGGCCGCATAGTCGGCCGGCTGGCGGAACAGCGCGCGGCGGAAGGGAAAATGGTGTCGCTTCAGTTTTCGCGGCCGAAAGACTGGGCAAATACGTTGAACCCTGTTCGCGGGCCCTGGTCTATGGAATCGGCCGTGGGGAGCGGCCAGGCATGAGTCCGATTTGTTCTGAACGCACTGAATTCGTTTGTTTCGTTCACTTTCGTTTTTGTGCGTTCAAATTCGTTTTCCGGACCCCACCCGCCAAAACCCAAAAACGAAAAACGAATTTGAACGGGAAATGCAAATGGGACGGCTCGATGAGAACGGAACATTCGCAGGCATTCAGCCGTGGTCTGTCCTCCGGACCATCTCGCCGAGGACAGTTCGCAACGCCGAGGGATTGAATTTCCTGCCTGCCCGTTTGACCCTAGCTTTCTATCCCCATCCGCCCCGGCCGGATGCCGGACAGAGTCGCCTCAGCCGGCGCATCGGCAACAGCCCGAAGGGGTGTTGTGGGCGCCGGATGCCTTTTGCACCACTTCGATGAAGGCCCGTCACCGGTCAAGGTCGACCGGCTCGTGGAGGCGCCGCCGTCGGCCGAGTTCGCCGGGCTGCGATCGTGCCGTCTTCCGCCACCACCAACAGCCCGCCGCCGCGGAACACCAGGCCAGTATCGTCGCCGGCTCCGGGACGGGCACGCCGGTGATGCGGTAAATCTGCCCGCCGATGTCGACCGCGTAAACGCGGCCGAGATTGTCCTCGCCGAAGGAGGCCAGGCTATTTCCGCCCAAGACGCCCAGCGAGTTCATCTCGGTCGTCCGTTCGAGAAAGTCGGAGATCGTCGTGCCGTCGAAACGAAACGAGTACATGCGCCCGCTGACGAAGTCGCCGAAGATGTACGTTCCGTCGAGGGACTGGCCGCGATCCGATATGTCGTGGCCGCGGTAGACGTAGCCGCCGGTGATCGCGGCATTGCCGTTGGTGTGCGGGTAATCGTAAATCGGGAAGGTGACCTGGGCGGCCGTCGGCGTCGTGTCGCTGATGCCGGGGGTCAGGATGTTTCCCTCGTACCGCCGCCAGCCGAAGTTCTGCCCGCCGGTGCTCCCGGCCGGGACGAAGTTAATCTCCTCCCGCGCCCCCTGGCCGACGTCGCCGATGTAAAGGTTGCCCGTGGCCCGGTCGAAACTGTTACGGAACGGGTTACGCAAGCCGTAGGCGTAGATCTCCTGGCGGAAGCCCGAGGGGTTGCCCACGAACGGGTTGTCCGCCGGGATGACGTAACCGCCGCCCGCGCCGGTGTTGGGGATGATCCGAAGCATCTTGCCGAGGAGCACGGTGCGGTTCTGGGCGTTGCTCATCGGGTCGTTGGCGCTGCCGCCGTCGCCGGTCGCGATGTAGAGCGAGTTGTCCGGCCCGAAGCCGAGCCAGCCGCCTTTGTGGTTGGTCTGCCCGGCGACGTTTTGGTCGAAGGCGAGGATGTTGGCCCGGCTGCCGGGGACCACCGACCCGCCCGACACCGTCAACCTGTCGATGTGCGTCTGGCCCTGGGTGGTGCCGTTGTTGCCGACGTAATCGACGTAGACGAAGCCGTTGCCGTTCGCGAAGCCGGGGCTGAACGCCATGCCGAGCAGCCCCTGTTCGCCCGCGGTGAGCACCTGTCCGGCCCCGAGGATCGTCGGCAGATCGAGGAACGTCGACACGGGCGTGCCCGGCGTGGTGGTGTTGGCCACAAACGTGCGAACCGTGCCGCCCTTCTCGACGACATACAGCCGGTTCGGGTCGGTGTCGCCTGGGGCGGAGGTCACGAACAGTGGCTGATTGAAACCATTGCCGACCTGGGTCAGGGACAGTTGGGCGGGGGCCGGAGCCGCGAAGGCGATGACGACGATCGTCAGCAGTGCGTGCCGGAGCATGGGAAGTTCCTTCAGTGAGACCGGTGACAGAGGTCTTGCTCCCACGCTGCACAGCCCGTGCCGCCGCACCTGCGGTCGGGAAGGATTAAGGTCGGACGAAGTGTTATGATTCCCGCGCGTCTTTCATCCTTCATCCTTCATCCCTCATCCCTCATCCTTCATCCCTCATCCCTTCTCTTTACGTCAGGATGATGCCGAAGTGGTTGCGGAACTGGTTCAGGTCCGCCCCGTTAATGATCCCGTCGCCGTCGAAGTCAAAGTCCGGCACGTACCCCGCGTCGGTGGAGGTCGTGCCGAACGCCTTGCGGAACGCGGCCAGGTCCAGTCCGTTGACCGCGTTGTCCCCGTTCACGTCGCCGAACAGGCGAAAATGGGTCTCGGCTTCGGCCGGGTCGCCGAAGGGGCTGTCGAAGCCGCCGTTGCTTTGCCCGTCCAGGCCGCGCAGTGTCGTCGCGCCGTACGGGATGTAAGCAACGTCGTTCTTGGCGATGATCGACTGCACCGCGTAGCCGTTGAGCAACGCTTCGTAGCGGTTGATGTCGCCGATCTCGCCGTCGTAGTAGTCGTCGTACCAGGTGAGCGCACGGTAGTTGACGTCGGGGTCGGTGACCGCCTCGGCGATCTCGTGCGAGGCCACCATGGTCATGCTGCCGTAGACGGACAGTCCCGGGAAGATGGCGTTGTAGCCGCCGGCGTAGGCGATGACCGCGTAGTGGATGTCCGCCGCGTAGCCGTTGGCGGTGTGACCGTAGAAGGCGCCGTGGTAGCCGGCGAAGTTGCGAATACTGGTCGTGTTGTTTTCGTGGTCGTTCAGGATCGCCACGCCGGGCTCGACGTAGACCACGTACAGCCGGTTGGCGTCGGGCGTCTGCAGGTAGCCGGTGTTGATGAAGCTCTGAATTTCGCCGCGGATGGTGCTGTCGGTCAGGTAGTAGTTCTTGTTCAGCACGATGCGGTCGATGGTGCCCGTGGACGTGCTGCCCCGGCCCACGCCGTAGCCGAGCTGGTTGAGCAGGTCCATGAAAGAACTCTGCGGCAGGAAGCGGTTGAAGTTCTCGAACAGGGCGGTTTGGTTGTAGTAGGTGGCGTTGTTGTACCAGTCGGAGCCGAGATACATGCCCTGCACCTCGACGTGCGGGAGCACCGCCCCGCCGTGATAGGTGACCGTCGGGACCTGTCGATCTTCGAGGCATTCGACGGAAGGCCGGAAGCGGAACGGCGAGCGAGGGCTGGCGGACATTAGTATCTCCGTGTTGGGGTTCCCGGGCCGGCGCGTCGCGATCAGGATCGCTGCCACTTCGCCACGACCAGACCCGAGATGAAAGTGATACGGCGGGGCCCGGACGGACCTAACAGACGGCCGCGGTTTTTCGGCCGGTACTAGGCCAAAGGGAAAAGAGCTGGCAGCGTCCGGAGCATTGCGAGCGGCTTCCGTGCGGGGGTACAATTGGCGTTCGCGTTTCAGCCGCCCTGGTCATTTCTCACAGGAAGGACCCATCGATGATCGGCTGCAATCGAACCCATTTTCGTAACGAGGGTTTCCCCGGCGGAGCGGTGCGTCCCGCGATCGGTTTGCTCGGCGGGGTGCTGTTGCTCCTGGTGACCGTGGCGCTGCCGGTCGGCGCGACGCTGTGGGCGCAAGACCGGGCACCCGCTGTAATCGCCCCGACCCCGCCGGCGCCCGCGACTGAGCCGCCGGCCATACCGCCGCCTCCTCAGCCCACGCGACCGGCTCCCGCTCCGGCCGTGCCGCCGGGACTAAGCCAGTTCGCTCCGCAGCCTTTTTTTACTGGTCTCCCTCAACGGGCGGGGCCACGGTTTCAATTCACGATCGCCGCGGACACGCCCATGAGCGATCTTCTGCCGGTCGCCCCGGCGAAGAAAACGACGGGACACGACCGCGGCCTTGCGGGAGTGCCGGAAGTGGACTTCCAGGCGCCACTGGCCAAGGGGCTGGCCAGCGCGGAAGCGCAGAAGCAAACAGCCCATACGATCGCCAAGGTCAATCACCTGAACGCCAAGCAGACTGACGGCTTCATGGACGCGCTGCGCGGCGCCCGTCCCGACCTGGCCGGTCTGCCGTTCGCGATGGGCGATGATTGCCGGCTCAAGGGCGACCGCAGCCGCGAACTGACTCGCGCTGTGGCCACGGTCAGAAACGCGCTGCGAGGTCGAGCCGTCGCGAGCGGTACCGTGACCTTTACTCCGGCCGTGCCCCCACCGCCGACTTTGCCGCAGACCTCCGGGACGCCTTCGCAACAGCCCGTCCCGCCGCCACCAGTGCCGGCCGTTCCGCCTCAGGCGGTGATCAACATCGACACGGGATTCGTGGCAAATGCGGGTGGTCTCATGCTGACGGGCTCCGTCGTCGCCGACCGGGCACCCGCGAGCAACTTCTGGGAGCAGTACGCCTCGGCGTGTTCGCAAGAAGATAAGCAGGCCTCGGCCGTCGATCGGGCGAAGCAGGAGAACGTGCTGATCGCGCGGGTGGCGGCGCTCATGCAGGTGTTGGCGCCGGAGTCACCGGAGCTGCGCATCGGACTCGTGAAATTCCTCGCCGCGGTCTCGCATGTCGAGGCTACGCGGGCGCTCGCCCGGTTAGCCGTCTTCAGCGAAGAGGCCGAAGTCCGCTCGGCGGCGGTTGCGGCCCTCAAGGTCCGCCGCGAGCGCGATTACACCGACATTTTGCTTTCGAGCCTGCGTTACCCGTGGCCGGCGGTGGCCGCGCGGGCCGCGGACGCCCTGGCCCAGCTAGAGCGGGCCGACCTGGTGCCGCAGTTGGTCGAACTGCTCGACGAGCCCGATCCGCGGGCGCCCGTCGCGAAAACGGCGAACGGCCAGCGCCTGCATGAGCTCCGCGAACTCGTCCGCGTCAACCACCACCGCAATTGCCTGCTCTGCCACGCGCCCGGCAATACGGCCGGCGTCTCCCCCGAAACGCTGACCGCCGTCGTTCCCGTCCCGAGCGATCCGTTGCCGTCGTCGTCGGACGGTTACCAGGCGAACTCGCCGGACCTGTCGGTGCGGATCGACGTGACCTACCTCCGGCCGGACTTTTCTGTGATGCAGGCGGTCGCGGACGCCAACCCGTGGCCGGAGATGCAGCGGTTCGACTTCCTGGTGCGGACGCGCGTGCTGACGGAGGACGAGGCGGCCGTTCGAGCGAAGGTGGTCGCGAGCGAGCCGGGCCGGCCGTCCGCGTATCACCGGGCGGTGCTGGCGGCGCTCCGGGACCTCACCGGCCGCGACGCCGCACCGACGGCGGAAGCCTGGCGGAAGTTGCTGAACCTGCCCGCCGCGGCACGGCAGGCCGCGCGGGCGCCGTAGCGACTGCGCCAGAAGCTGGCGGATCAAGAGAGCGTCCGGCGCACTTTCGACAGCGGTACGACGGCTTGACCCTCCGCGGGCCGGAGTCACGCACCACCTACAGCGGCGGCTCCTTCGGGCCGGCCGCACGCGCCACCGCTTCGATCGTGATCGCGCACACGGCCGCCCCGTAGTCCAAATCGATGTTCGCCATCGTGTCGTGCGTGTCGTGGTAGCCGACCCGGTTGATGTCGTAGTTCTCCATGAACTGCACGCACGGCACCCCGGCGTCGGAGAAGATCTGGCCGTCC
>DATJGQ010000401.1:0-2997 GCA_035494815.1 Gemmataceae bacterium | reverse complement strand
GGCGCCGGTCCGGGCCGCGCCGGACGGCTCGCTCACCTTGCGCGGGTCGGCCGCGGCGATCTACGGGCCGACGCTCGTCTTCGAGCCGCGCAAATACGGCAACCTCGGCCACTGGACGAGCACCGACGACCACGCGACCTGGACGGTCGAGGCGCCGCGCAGCGGCCCCTACGAAGTCTGGTTCGAGTGGGCCTGCGACCCGGCCGCGGCGGGTAACGAGTTCGTCCTCCGCGGCGGGACCGAAACGCTCTCAGGCAAAGTGTCCGCCACGGCGGGCTGGGGCGACTATCGCCGCGCGAAGGTCGGCGAAATCACCTTGTCCGCCGGCTCGCAAACGCTTGAGATGCGGTCCGCCGGGGCGATCAAGGGCGCGCTGATCGATCTGAAAGAGATTTGGCTCGTGCCCGTGAAGGAGTAGCGTACTTCGTCTGATCTCCCTCGTTCCCACGCTCCGCGGGGGAAAGCCGTCTTCGACGTTCTGCGTCGCGCAGTCCGATTGCCGGTGCCGGACGCGGAGCGTCCGAAGAGCATTCCCACGCGGAGCGTGGGAACCAGGAAAGTGGCTTGGCTCGTGCCCGTCAAGGAGTAGCGTACTTCGTCAGGTGCCCGCCGGCGCCGCACGTGGACTGGACGAGCCGAGCTGCACCCGCTCGTAAATCTCCTTACGATCCATGATCCGCCGGCGCATTTCGGCGAGGGCATCCTTTTTCGTCTTGAATGACTTGTGAATCCCCACTTCACGAGCGACCCCGATCACGGCGTCTTTTGTCAGGCGATTGAGCGCTGTCATCTGGGAAACGATTTCGTCGTCTCCAACTGCCGGATCCGTGCATCGCTCGTAAAGTCGTTGGTAGGACTCGGCGGCCGCGCGAATTGTGTCTGTGTCGGGAGGTTTGATCCGGGAGGCTCGGGCGGCGGAGGTCGCGACGACGCCGGTCTCGGCGTAGTTTTTTGCGCGGGCCAAAAAGTCGGCGAACGCCGGCAACGACAGCGCCGCGAACGGCGACAGCGCGTCTGCGGCTCGCCGCAAATCGGCGGCCGCCGACTTGCCCCCGCCGGCCTCCAACGGGGCGGCCAAACTAACCAAGAACTGGCGCAGGTCGGCGACGGTCACTCGACACCATTGTTTGAAGATCGGTGGCAAGGGCAGTAAACACTGCCCGAATGTCTGCGTCCGTCTCCACGGCAAACCGACGGGCGTTCGCCGCATCGCGGAAGGCGACTCGGCTCGGGACCGTCGTGGGCAGACGATCCACGGGTCGGCCCCAATAGTCGCCGCATTGCGCAGCCAGTTCCTGCCAGATGTCCGCTTCGTTGGGGACGAGTGTCTCGCGGCTGGTGCGGTTGGCCGCCAGCCCCACACCGACGGCATCCGACATCAGAATCGGCCGAAGGTCGCGGAGCAGGCCCAACAATCGCGGTGCGGCCAAGGTGGACGTGCGATCGAGGATGACCGGGATGAGGACATAATCGCAGCAAGCCAGGGCATTGACGCACGCCGTGGTTAGCCGGGGAGGGCAGTCGAGTAGCACGCGGTCGAACCCGGCGGATACGGCCGGGTCGTGCAGCGCCGAACGAAGGGCGAACCGCACGTCGCCGCCGTCCGGCCGAATCAGCCAGCGGATTTGCAGCCAAGTCTCCACGTCCGCGAGCGGGTCTGTCGCCGGGAGGATGGCGAGCCTCCCTTGGCGTCGCGGCACCGTGTGCAGGCAGTGGCGGAGGTGATTCGCATCTGTTCGGGCGGCAAAATAGTCTTGAACCAGGCGCCGCTCGGCCGCCGCCACACGGAGATCGGCATGCGGCAGGACCAATTGTGTGAGCGACCCCTGATAATCCAGGTCGACGATGAGCACGCGTTCGCCTCGGCCGGCTAAGGTCGCTGCGAGGTTCGCGGTCAAAGTCGTTTTGCCCACTCCGCCTTTGAAATTGAGTACAGCGATGATTGTGCCGCCGCGTTCGGCTGACCGCACGAAGCCAGGGGCATCCGGAGGACTAGGGCGCAACCATGGATTACCTCGGTCCTCGGCCACGGCTGTGGCCCTGTCCGCAACGGCGCTCGCCGACTCGAGTCGTCGGTGGGCGTCGGCCAAAGCGTCGCCGGCGCGTTCATTCATCTTCCGGACTTGCCGACGGCATCTCGCCCACCAGTCTCGGACACTCTCGCGGGCGCCTTCGTACCGCCCCCGAATTCGACGGAGTTCCGCCCGCAACTGCTTGCCGCTCGCTGACAGGTCGGAGCGCTTTGTCCGGAGTGACTGATTTTCGGCGCGGAGTTTCGCAGTCGCGGCCCGGTGGCGGCGGCGAAGAAGCCACCAGGTAGCGATCCCCCCGCCCGCCACGCCGATGAGAAGCGCTGCTACCGCTCCCGCGCCGTCGCGCACGAGTTCTGTCAGGAATCGGTAGAGTTCGAGCGGCGACACGCAACGACTCCTACGGCAACTCTCAAGCCAACGCCATGAGGAGTATGCGTGGTCGGCGGACGGTCTGCAAGGATAAGGTCGGCGTGCGTCTTGATCAGGAACTTTTGCCGGGATTATTCTTGACGCCCTAGGCAAATTGCCTTAGTCTGTCTTAGACATTTTGCCTAAGAGGCGCCATGGCACGCCAGGCCGTCGACGTTACCGATACGCAGCTCGCGATGCTCCAGGTGTTGTGGGAGCGCGGCGAGGCGACGCGCCGGGATGTGACCGACGCCCTTTATCCGGGGGGCGGGCAGGCGCATTACGCGACGGTGCAGAAGCTCCTGGAACGGCTCGAAGAGCGCGGGTTCGTGAAACACGTCCGTCGCGCGGGTGTGCTCGTCTATACGGCGACGGTCGGCCGGGACGAGTTGATCAGCCGCCGGCTGCGGGACGTGGCGGACAAACTATGCGGCGGCGCGGTGACGCCGCTGGTCATGACGTTGGTGCGGTCGCAACGGCTCTCGGCCGAGGAGTTGCGGGAGCTTACGGAGTTTCTCGACGAACAAAAGCTGCGGGCCGGGGGGGGGGGGGGGGG
>DATJGQ010000400.1:0-2374 GCA_035494815.1 Gemmataceae bacterium | reverse complement strand
ACGAGGACTCGATCGGCGCCGGTGGTCCTATGGGATGGCGACGAACCGGTCGGCGGCATTCGCGTCGAAGAGGTCTCCGGCGGCGATGTTGGCAAAATACAGGTCCTTGGTGGTGGCCCCGCCGGTCTTGCCGGTCAGCTTGTTGCCGCCGCCGTTGCTGTGCACCGTCCCTGCGTTCAGCGAGAACGCGAAGCCGGGGTCGTCCACCAGCCGGCCGGCCCGTTCGGCGTACGAGCCGGCGCCCGACCAGAGAGCCAGGATATTGTTAAGCGCCGTCAGGTTGCGGTCGTAGCTGGTGGTGCCCGCGATCAGAATGTCCTCATCGCCGCCGCCAATCAGCGTGCTGGCGGAACCGCCGGCGATGAGGAGGTTGCGGCCGCCGCCGCCGTCGAGCACGTTGCCTCCGTTGCCGACCAGAATGTCGTCGAATGCGCTGCCGATCACATTCCGGATGCGCGTAATCCCGCCGTCCAACCCCGTGGCCGTGCCGAGCGGGAGATCGACCACGACGCCCGGCCCCGCCATCGACTTCCCCGCACCGCCGGCGGCGACGATGCCTTGGATCTCGGTCGCGCTCAGGGCACGGCTGTAGACAGACACCTCGTCCAGGAGGCCGGCGAAATGGTAGTTAAAGTTGCTCGCGCCGCCGTTGTCGTAATTGCCGAGCAACAGGTCGTTGTGCGTCGGCAGGTTGTAGGCGAGGGACGCGGGCCCAGGCAGGGTCGTGCCGGCGCCCTGCTCCGCGCCGTCCACATAGAGCCGCACCACCTGCCCGTCGAACGTGCCGGCGACGTGGTGCCATTGGCCGTCGAACACCGACTGCAGCGGCGCCGCCGGTGAGCGGAAGAAGCCGCCACTCGTGAACACATCGAAGAACAGGCCATCCCCGGAGGCGGTGTCCAACGCGTATGAGCCGAACGAGTCTCCGCTGGCGCCCTTCGACAACAGGTAGGTCTGGTTCCCTGGCTGGGATGAATTGACCCAAAGCTCGACGGTGAGGACGGCCGGCTCGAGCGCGGGGGAGTCGGGAACTCGCACCTGTGAGTCGTTGCCGTTGAAGCGGAAGGCTTGCCCCACTTCGCCGGGTGCGTACGCCACGCCGCCGACCGTCGCGCCGGCCGGCCCGCCGATCGCGTCGCCGGTGCCGGCCTCGCCCTTGTACCAGGCGGCCAGGCCGGAGGAGCCCGCCCGCTGCCCGAGGGCCGACTTGCCGCCCGCGAAGAGGGCCCCCACTTCGGCCGCACTCAGGGCGCGGTCATAAACCGAGGGCTCGTCGACCAGGCCGTCGAAATTGAAATGCGTGCCGGTGAGCCCGTTGTACGTCCCGATAAAGAGGTCGTTGCTGTCCGGGAGATTGTAGTTGATTCGCAGGTTCGCCGGGGTGCCGGTACCCACTTCGGCACCGTCCACGTAGAGTCGAACCGTCGACCCGTTGTAGCTGCCCACGACGTGATGCCAATGGCCGTCCCAGACGGCGGGACCGGCGTCGGACGACTCGACGAAAGTCGTCCCGTCGAAGACGTAGAACTTGAGCCCGCCCGAAGGGCCCGTGTACAGGGCATACGACGCCGCCACGAGGCCGCTAGCACCTTTCGAAACGATGTAGCGATTGATGCCGCCGGAGGTGGCGTTGACCCAGGCTTCCACCGACACCGCGGCGGGCTCGAGATCCGCCGATTGCGGTGCTCGCACGTAGGTGTCCACACCGTTGAAATGAAACGCTTGGCCGACGGGGCCCGGGGCATACGCCACGGGGCCAACGGCCACGCCCGTCGGACCGCCAGTGGCGTCGTCCGCGTTGCCGTCGCCTTTGTACCACGCCGCCAAGCCTGCAGGGCCAGTCCAGTTCGAGTAATCGAGCGCGTTGACGCCGCCGCCGCCGTCGATCGACAGGGGAGTTTCGGACAGGATCGGCCGTACGAAAAAGGTCTCGTCGGCCGGTCCGCCCAAGACCCGCACCGACGATGTGGGTGTCAAGTTCCACGCGATCGCGTTCGAGAGCGGCGCCAGGCCCACCATGTTGATCTGGTTCTCGCTGTCCTTCGTAAACGTGACGTGCCGCGCGGTCATGTCCGTATCGGCGGAGTCGTCGACCAGCAGCGACACCCGGGCGTTCGGGTCGTTGGTGGTGACTTCCACGGTGTCCAGGATCCCCTGCAAGCTGCCGCCCGTATTGGGCGCCCGGCTGCCGATGACGACCTGATCCCTGTCGGAGTTGATCGTTTTAACCAGAGACCCGGCCGCGACGCCCTGGATCGACGTGGAATTGCCACCGACCGTGGGCTCGAAGACGAAAAGCGCAAACGCCCCGTCGTAAGTGACATCGGCCTGACCGGACCGGCGAACGGTGTTGGCCGTGACCGTGTACGTCTGG
>DATJGQ010000399.1:0-3220 GCA_035494815.1 Gemmataceae bacterium | reverse complement strand
AGCGTCCGAGTGCCGAGGTAGTCCAGCCATGCCCGATGACGTCTACACGATTGGACACTCGAACCACCCGATCGAGAAGGGTCGCCAAATATCATTGCCGGTCGGCCTCGGACACGTGTAAATTCAACTGTAGGACTCGCTCCCGGGTAGGTCAGGCTGTGCCTGACTCCTCCAATGTCAGGCACAGCCTGACCTACAAATGCTACAGACGCAAATGTCATGAAGCGCTGTTCGGTGGTGCTGATTCTGTGCGCCGTTTTGACTTTCGCACTCTCCGGCGGTGCTCTCGGCCGGGAGCCGGCGTCGCTGCGGGCGGTCGTCGTTACGTACAGCCTGAGCTGTCACGACGGCGAGTCGGCGAAGGGCGGGTTGAACCTCGCGGGCGTTTCCACGGACGACATCGGGCGGCACTCCGAAGTATGGGAAAATGTCGTCCGCCGTCTGGGCCGCAGACAGATGCCGCCCTTGGGTCGCAAACGGCCGGACGAGGACGCGTACGTCTCCGTTGTGTCGCAGCTCGAAACCGCCCTCGACCGTGCCGCGGCCCGGCGACCGAATCCCGGCCGTACCGACACGATCCGGCGGCTCAACCGCACCGAGTATCAGAACGCGATCCGCGATCTCTTAGCGATCGAGATCGACGCGGCGTCGCTGTTGCCGCCGGACGAGGCCGGGCACGGGTTCGACAACGTCACCGTGCGGGAACTGTCGCCGACGCTGCTGGATCGCTACATCACGGCGGCGCAGAAGATCAGCCGGCTGGCGGTCGGCGGGGTGCGGCGGTCGCCCGGCGGCGACACGATCCGCGTCAAGCCGGACATCACGCAGGAAGACCGCGCCGACGGTCTCCCGGTCGGCACCCGTGGTGGAACGCTGATCCGCTACAACTTCCCGCAGGAAGGCGAGTACGAAATCCAGGTCCGTCTCACCCGCGACCGCAACGAACACGTCGAAGGCCTCAACGAGCCGCACGAGATGGAAATCCTGCTCGACCGGGAGCGGGTGAAGTCGTTCACGGTCAAGCCGCCGCCGGGACGTCAGGATTTTCAACACGTCGATGACCATCTGAAGCTCCGCGTGTCCGTAAAGGCCGGGCCGCACGATCTGGGCGTGACCTTCCTGAAGCAGCCGACGGAACTGATCGAGACGCTGCGGCAGCCGTACAACTCGCACTTCAACATGCACCGGCACCCGCGGCAGACGCCGGCCGTCTATCAGGTGTCGATTACCGGCCCGTTCGACGCCAAAGGCGCCGGCGAGACGCCGAGTCGGCGACGCATTTTCGTGGCCCTGCCGAAGTCGACAGGCGACGAAGAGGCGTGTGCCCAACAAGTCCTGTCGACCCTGATGCGCCGGGCGTATCGCCGGCCCGTCGGCGACGCGGACGTGGAGCGGGTCCTGCCGTTTTACCGCGAGGCGCGGCGGGACGCGGATTTCGACGCGGGCATCGAGTCGGCCCTGAGCGCGATTCTGGTCGGCCGCGAGTTCCTGTTCCGCGTCGAACGGGAGCCGACGGGCGTCGCGCCGCACACCGCGTACCCAATCAGCGATCTGGAAGTGGCGTCGCGGCTATCGTTCTTCCTGTGGAGCAGCATCCCCGACGATGAGCTGCTCGACGTTGCGGCCCGCGGCGACCTGCAAAAGCCCGACGTGCTCGCCAAACAAGCGCGGCGGATGCTCGCCGACCCGCGGTCGCGATCGCTGGTGACGAACTTCGCATCGCAATGGCTTTACTTGCGCAACCTCGACTCGATCAACCCGGACCCGCGGCTGTTCCCCGACTTCGACGACAACCTGCGACAGGCGATGCGCCGCGAAACCGAGCTTCTCTTCGAGGAAATCGTCCGTGAGGACCGCAGTGTGCTCGACCTGCTCAAGTCGGACCACGCTTGGCTCAACGAGCGGCTGGCGAAGCACTACGGCATCCCGCACGTCTACGGCCCGCGGTTCCGCCGGGTCGCGCTCGAACCGGGCAGCGAGCGCGGCGGCCTCTTGCGGCACGCCAGCGTCCTGACCGTGACCTCGTACGCCACTCGCACCTCGCCGGTCATTCGCGGCAAATGGGTCCTGGAAAACCTGATCGGCACGCCGCCACCGCCGCCGTTGCCCGACGTGCCGGCCCTCGACGACAACACCGTCGCCGCGAACCTGCCGGTGCGGGAGCGGCTCATGCAGCATCGCGCCAACGCCGCCTGCGCCGTCTGCCACAACGTGATCGACCCGCCGGGTTTCGCACTGGAGCACTTCGACGCCGTCGGCCGCTGGCGCACGACCGAGGAAGGCCAGCCCGTGGATTCCTCAGGCGGGCTGCCCGACGGCAGCAAATTCGACGGCGTCGGCGGGTTGGAAGACGCCCTCCTCAAGCGTCCCGACGTCTTTGCGGGCACGCTGACCGAGAAGCTATTCACCTTCGCACTCGGCCGCGGCATCGAGTATTATGACGGTCCGGCAGTCCGCGAAGTCGTCAGGAAGGCGAAAGCGGCGGATTACAAGTTCTCCGCGATCATCGGCGGGATCGTCAGCAGCACTCCGTTCCGGATGAGGGCCAGTCCATGATCGTCCTGAAAAAGGCGTTGCCGCGGCGGACGTTCCTGAAAGGCGTCGGGGCCACGCTCGCCCTACCGCTCCTGGACGCGATGGTCCCCGCAATGACGGCGCTGGCCGCGACGCCGGCCGCCCCGGTCCGCCGGCTGGGCTACGTCTTCATCCCAATGGGCTGCGACGGCACCCGCTGGACCCCGCCGGGCAAGGACAAGCTCGGCGACCTGTCGCCGATCCTGAGCCCGCTCGCGCCGGTGAAGGACCATGTCACGGTGCTGTCGAACATGGAGCTGCGCGAGGCGTATCCGGGGACGCACGCGACGTCGAACTCGACTTTTTTGAGCTGCGCCCACGCGAAGCACACGGAGAGCTCGGATTATTTCCTGGGGACGACGGCGGACCAGATCGCGGCGAAGCAGCTCGGGCGCCAGACGCAGCTCCCGTCGCTGGAACTGGCGATGGACATGCTTCAGGTGGTGGGGCAGTGCGACAACGGGTACGCGTGCGTTTATCAGAACAACTTGTCGTGGTCGTCGCCGACCACGCCGCTGCCGGCCGAGGCACATCCGCGGCTGGTGTTCGAAAGCCTCTTCGGCGAAGGCGGCAGCAAGGCCGATCGCGCCGCCGCGCTCAAACGCCGGGCGAGCCTGCTCGATTTTGTGAAGGATGATCTGGCAAG
>DATJGQ010000398.1:0-2364 GCA_035494815.1 Gemmataceae bacterium | reverse complement strand
CCGTGGGCATGGCACCCGATGCGAAGACTCGCGTCGCGGCTAAACGGAAATTGCTACTTCAACTCGATCGCGTGATTACTCAGTCGCTCGTAGCCCAATTCCGTGATCAGATAATTGTGCTCCACGCGAATCCCGCCGATCCCTTTCACATAGAGTCCCGGTTCCAGCGTCACTACGTCCCCCGCCTGGAGCGTCTCGGTCGAACGACGCACCAGGTACGGCGCCTCTGGGTGCATCAGGCCAAGCCCATGGCCCGCGTGGTGCGGGAAGTTGTCGGCCAAGTCGGCGGCGGCGAAGACGCCGCGGACCGCGTCGTAGACCTCCTGACACGCGACGCCGGCCTTGAGCTTGTCCTCGCCCTCGGCCATCGCCTTGGTGCACAAATCGTAGACGGCCCGCTGCTCTTTCGCCGGCTCGGCACCGACGACGAGTGTGTTCGTGAAATCGCTGCGATAGCCGAACAGCATCACCGAAAAGTCGAGGATGAGCATGTCGCCGGGGTTGATGACCCGGTCGGTCGCCGCCCCGCCGCGCTTCTCGGGGCCGGGAGAGACGGCGAAATCGCCGTACAGGATCGTGGCATGTCCGACGTGGCGATTCACCGCGGCGCTGATGCCGTTGTAGACGTCGATCTCGGTCATTCCCGCTTTCACGTTCTCGCGAGCCCACGCCTGGCCAATGTCGCCCGCGAGCATGCAGCGTCGGAGCAGATCGAGTTCGTCCGGGTCCTTGCTCCGCCGCATGTCAGCGACCTGCCGGATCATGGCGGGGCCGAGCGGGTCGAGCGGGTGATCGTGGATGCGGGTCACGCCGAGCGTCCGGAGCGTGTCCAGGATGGCCAGTTGCCGCGGGCCGCGGCCGGGCGATTGGCCGTCGTACCAAATGACCGCCTTCCGCTCGTCCACATGGGCCTGTTCGACCGATTTGGGCAGCCGGTGATCGTAGACGGCGGTCGCCGAGCCGTCGCGATGGACGAGCAGGACGCCGCCAAATTCGGCCGACTGGCTGATCGGGTCCACGAAAAAATTGGCGAAGTATCGAAGGTGAGTCGGATCGGCCAGAACGACGAAATCACCGACCGGTTTCGAGTCGAAGCCATTCCATAGCCGCTGCCGCCGTTGCCGACAGCCGTCCGCGGTTAACATGCTGTCATCTCCTCCGGTTGTATGCGCGGCATGGTTTCTACAATATGCAGTGCCGACATGAAAAACACGCTCCGCACGTCGCCGTTTATCCGCGACTCGCAGCGGAGCGAGGGCCCTCAAATGCCCGCGACGCTCCTCGACAAACAGGAAACCCGGATCCGCCGCATGTTCGGCGAGATCGCCCCGCGGTATGACCTGCTCAACCACCTGCTGAGCCTCAACATCGACCGCTGGTGGCGTTGGCGGACGACGCGGTTGGTCCCGCCACGAGGCACGGCCCCGATCCTTGACCTGTGCGCCGGCACCGGAGATCTCGCGCTCGCTTACGATCGCGCTGCGGACGGTCGTGTGCCGATCATCGCGGCCGACTTCTGCCAGCCGATGCTGGTCCGGGCGGCCGCGAAGATTGCCAAGCGTCAAGCGGCGGATCGAATCCGCTGCGTCGAGGCCGATGCGCAGCAACTCCCATTCCCGAATGACACGTTTCAAATCGCTTGTGTCGCCTTCGGCCTGCGCAACGTCACGGACCCCGACCGCGGCCTCGCCGAGTTGGCCCGGGTGACCATGCCGGCAGGTCGCGTCGCGATCCTGGAATTCTCGAAGCCGCGACACTGGTTCTTCGGGCGGATGTACCGGTTTTACTTTCGTCACCTGTTGCCGCGAGTCGGCCAGTGGTTTTCGAAAAGCCGCGACGACGCCTATCACTACCTGCCCGAGAGCGTCATGGCGTTCCCCGATTACGAGGCGCTCACGGCCAAAATGGAGCAGGTGGGTCTCGTCGAGACGCGGTTCTATCCGTTCACATTCGGGATCGCGACCTTGTACGTGGGAGTCAAGCCATGACTCCCGCGTCGCCCTCAGGTCATCTGTTGATTCGGGCGGCGCGGGGCGAGCCGGTCGAGCGACCGCCGGTCTGGGCGATGCGCCAGGCGGGCCGCTGGGACCCCGAGTTCAATCGCATCCGCGCCGGACGGCCGTTTTATGAGTTTTCCGAGAATGTGGAGCTGTCGGCCGCGGCGTCGCTCTGTCCGCGCCGATTCGGCGTGGACGCGATCATCCTCTTTTACGACATCACGACGTTGGCGGTGTCGATGGGACTGCCGTTCAAGCTGCGTCCCCAGGTCGGGCCGGTGCCGGATCGGCCGGTGCGGTCGATGGCCGACGTGGAACGACTCGCCGACGAACCGGACGCCGACCGCTTTCGACACGTCCTCGACCT
>DATJGQ010000397.1:0-7134 GCA_035494815.1 Gemmataceae bacterium | reverse complement strand
ATCGTCAATCGTTTTGCGAAGACGAAGCAGGTCCCGGCGACGAGCAAAGAGTCGGACGCCATGAGCAAGGACCTGGCCAAGCGCGGCTTCCGCTTCGTCGGCTCGACCATCTGCTACGCCTTCATGCAGGCGGTCGGGATGGTCAACGACCACCTCGTCGGCTGCTTCCGGCACGCCGAGCTACGACCGGCGAAACGCCAACCTAGTCCTCCGGGTTCCGGTTGAACTTCTGGTACGGCAGCCTCACGCCGCGGACCGTCGTCTCGTCCGCCCGCAACAAGGCGTTCGGCACCCCGTAGAACCGCGACCCGGCGAACGTCACCACGTCGTCCTGGTCCACCCCGTCGCCGCTCACCCCGAACCCGCCGATCAGCGCGCCGAAATTCAGGTCCGGCGTGTCCCGGTACAGCGGCGCTGCCCCGGGGAAGAACACAATCCCGTTCTGGTTCAACTGGTTGCCCTGCTGGCGGAAGTTCGTCTCCGGGTTGAAGGCGTCGTGCCCGAGCACGCTCTGGAACGCGCTGGCCGGCAGCGGCGGGCCGACCTGCCGGCCGGTCAGCGGGTCCGCCCCGCCGTCGTTGAGGATCGAGTACGGCCCCGGCGGGTTGAAGTCGATCGCTTCCGGGAACCGCGGCTCGGCGAGATAGCGGACGGTCCGGTTCGTGATCGCCGTGCCCACGGGGATGCCCGGATTGTCGATCGGTTGCAGGAGTGCCGGGTTAGCGTAATAAGCGACGTTGCGGGCCTTGGTCACGGCGACGTCGATCGAGAAGACGGTCGCGTCCGGCATGCGGTACAGTCCGACCACCTCCCCCGTCAGATCGGTCACGGCCAGGATCATTCGCGCGCGACTGTCGAGCGGCAATCGGATTGCCGCCCGAGTGAGGTTGGCCTGCTGGATGCCCATGTTGATGGTCTGGAGGACGTCGGACGCACTGACGCCGACGCCGTCGTGCGGCAGGACGAGGAAGCCTGTCGGCACCACCTTCCCGTCGAGGAAAAGCGCCGACGGTGGCAGCGGTTGGCCGTCGGCGTCTAGCGGCGCGCCCGGGCGAGTCACCGGTAAGTCCGTCCCGGTCACCGTGCCGACGCCGAGAAAGCGGGCGTATGTGAAGAGGTTTTCCGGCCCCTGGATGCCGCCCGGGCCGAAGATGTCCAGCGTAATGCCGACCAGGTCGATGCGCATCAGGTCGGGGGTGATGGCGATGCCGATCCCCGGCACGGGGGCGATGCCGCCGAGCGTGCCGACGGGGAAGCCCAATGCCGGCAGCCCGCCCAGTGCCGCGACGGCGACATACTCGGCTTCGAGTGTGCGGTCGGGCTTGGCCGGGTTGAAAGTCGTGCTCAGCGACGAGTTCTCCTCAGTCGCATAGCCGGTCTTGCCGGGATAGAAGACGCCGATACCTCCCGCCACGGTGCCGTTCTTGTAGATCGGCACGCCGCCGGGCAGCGTCGCGATGCCGCGCGACTGGCCGTTCGGGAAGACGCCGGAGACGAAGCCGTACGACTCCGGCGGGAAGATTGTCTGCCCCGGCGGTACGAATGCGGGATTGATGTTGAATCGGTCGGACAGAGTGACGTCGTCGGCGGTGCCTCTGACGCCGTCAAAGCCGGGGTGAATGATGCTGTCGCGATTCGTGTGCTCGATCGCGAACAGGTCGACCTGAGGCGTGTTGGCGATGTTGGGCGGGAAGTGCCCGCCGAGGCCGACCGGCGCGACGAACCCCGGACCGCGCAACGGCGAGTTCGGGTCGAGCACGTCCGGGCTGGAATTGACCTCGCGCTCGGTGATCGTGCTCTGACTGATGAACTGAATCGTGCGCGAAGTCAGGGGAGCTTGATTGTTGCCGAAGAAGGCGCCGGTGCGAGCCTTCGCGACCGCCCCGTCGACGGCGAAGGTGAGCGACGCGGCGTTGGCAAGCAGGCCGGGATCGACTCCGCCCTCGACGTGCACGCCGAGAATGCGGCCGTTGCGATCGACGATGGCAATGATCGCGTCGGTACTCGCCGTGGCCGCCGCGGCCCGGGCGAGGAGCTGTTGCACGTCTCCCGCCGTGAGCGTCGCGTCGACGGCCACCGGGGCGGCCGCGGACGTCACCGGCGGCGGCGGATCGGCGAGCGTACCGATGTCCGCCGGATCGAACGCGACAAGATCCTGCGCATGCACGACAAGTTCGTCGCGGCCCGCTCCGCCGACGAGCGTATTCAAGCCGGCGCCACCGTTGAGCAGGTCGTTGCCGGCCCCGCCGCTGAGAGAGTCGTTCGCGTCGCTGCCGAGGAGTTTGTCCCGGCCGTCGCCGCCGATCAGCGTAGCGGGTTGAGTGATATCACTGGCGATGCGAATGACGTCGTCGCCCGCGCCACCGTCAACGACGATCGAGCCGATGCCCGCGCTGGCGAACCGGCCAATCTCCTGGTTCGAGTCCGTCACCACCAGCTGGGATGTGCGACCGTCGAGCCAGACGTCGATGCGGTCGCGGTCCGGCGTGCCAAGCACGGTCAGCACGCCGCCCCCGACGCTCGCCGTGGCCGGCACCTCGCGGGGTTCGAGCGGCTCGAAGCGCAGGCGCATGGCCTCTCCCTTCCGTGGGCAAGGACGGACATTCCTACTGATCGACAAAGTTGCCGCAGGTTTGCAGGAAAAACTCAATTTGAGAGGAATTCATTCAAGCGTAACAGTTCCGCCGTGACCCGAGCTTGCGAGGGGAGCGCTGGCAGGCTTGCATGCGAGCGCTCCCCTCGCAAGCTCGGGTCGCCGCGAAACAAATTGTTCCGATCATACACCCTGCAAATCCCTCAAAGTTCCCGCCGCTTGCCAACCGATGTCAGTGTGAGGGGATCGTCCCGGCCCGGGGGGGAGCCGTGCGCATGGCACGGGCGTGGAGCCGGATCGTCTGGCTATCGGCCATTGCCGCAGCGTTGCTCCGGCCGCGGGAAGCCGCCGCGCAGCGCGTCGAACGGATTCCCGTGTCAATCAATCCTTCTCCCTACAATCTAATACCAGTACAGCAGACGCTCAGCCCCGTGCCCGACGCTTTTCCCCCGGTTCGCCCGAACATCCTCAACCGCCCGTTCGGCGTCGAACCCCCGCCGTCGCCGTCGCCATTGCCCGACATCTTCGGCGGCTACCCGATCGACCCGCCGCTCGGCTACACGGGCCCGAGCGGCATTCTGCCCCGCGTCCGCCCCGACCGCGACTTCGTGCCGATGGAGGACCGTTGGCGACTCGGCTTCCCGGCATGGGACCGCGCCGATTACACGGCCGAAAACCCCAAGACGAGGGACTACCCGTACCAGCTGGGCCAACGCTGGGGCCCGTTCAACCAGAACGTATTCAAAGGCGATTACCCGATCATCGGGCAGCACACGTTTCTCAACGTCACCGCGACGAGTCAGACGATCGGCGAAGGCCGCTACTTGCCGACGCCGACGACGCCGTTTGAGAGCACCGCCCGCCCGTTCCAGGAAGAGTTCTTCGGCCGGCCGAATCAATCGCTCTTCCAGCAGTTCCTTCGATTATCGGTCGACTTGTTTCATGGCGACGCGGCGTTCAAGCCCGTCGATTGGCGTGTGCGGATGACGCCCGTCTTCAACTTCAATTACCTCGACCTCGAAGAGATCGGCGTCGTCAGCCCGGACGTGACCAAGGGCTCGCAGCGCGGCCGCACCTGGTTCGCGCTCGAAGAGTATTTCGTCGAGGCCAAGCTGTTCGACTTGAGCCCGGAGTACGACTTTGTTTCGGCGCGGATCGGGTCGCAGTTCTTCACCAGCGACTTCCGCGGCTTCATCTTTAGCGACACCAACCGCGCCGTGCGTCTGTTCGGCACGAACTTCGGCAATCGCGACCAGTTCAACCTGAGCTACTTCCGCCAGGCCGAGAAGGACACCAACAGCGGCCTCAACACCTTCGACGACCGCCGGCAAAACATCTTCATCGGCAACTACTATCGCCAGGACTTTATCTGGCCCGGGTACACGATCCAAGGCAGCATCCTCTACGACAACGACCTGCCGAGCCTGATCTTCGACGACAACCGCTTCCTCGCCCGACCGGACCCGGCGGGCGTGTTCCAACGGCATCAGGTCGACGCCGTCTATTTCGGCATCAACGGCGACGGGCACATCGACCGTTACAACATCAGCCACGCCTTCTACTGGGCGGTCGGCCACGACACCCGCAACCCGATCGGCAACACCGAGCAGGACATCAACGGCTACATGGGCGCGCTGGAACTGAGTTACGACCGCGACTGGGCCCGTTTCCGCGGCTCGGTCTTCTTCTCGTCCGGCGACGGCAACCCGAACAACAAGCACGCGGTCGGCTTCGACTCGATCCTCGACAACCCGAACTTCGCCGGCGGCGAATTCAGCTTCTGGCAGCGGCAGGCGATCCCGCTCTTCGGAGTCAACCTCGTCAACCGCAACAGCCTGATCCCCGACCTCCGGACAATCAAGATTCAGAGCCAGGCGAACTTCGTCAACCCGGGTCTGTGGCTGTTCAACACCGGCTTCGACATGGACCTGACGCCGAAGCTGCGGATGATTAACAACGCCAACTTCCTGATGTTCGACAAGACCGCGACCCTGGAGCAATTCCTGTTCGACGGCCACATTGACCGCGAGATCGGCGTGGACCTGTCGAGCGGCTTCGAGTACCGGCCGCTGCTGAGCAACAACGTCATTTTTACGTTCGGCGTGTCGACGCTGTTACCCGGCCGCGGCTTCAAACAGCTCTACAACCGCTTCCGCGATGACGTGAACCCGCTGTTCGCGGGCTTCGCGGAGATGAATTTGACGTTTTGAGGGGGCCAACCGTCAGCCGGCGGGCAAATCCACCGCCACGCGCACTCCGCCGTCGGTTGATCCGGCGGACAGCTCGCCGCCGAGGCGGCGGGTCAGCGAACGCGCGGCGGCGAGCTCGAGTCCCGCCGTGCCCTCACGAACAGACAGCGCTGGCGCGGTCAGCCGAGTAAGGAACGCCGAGTCGACCGACGCGCCGGTCAGGTTCACGACGAGCGAGACTCCGCGCACGCCCGTTTCCGTCCGCACTATGACCTCGTGACACCCCGACAGGGTGGCGTTGCCGAGCAGAAATGACGCCAGCCGCTTCAGGTCCGGGAACCCGGCGCGGACGGGCGGCAGGCCGCCCCCCGGCGTGAATCCGACTTTCACGTCCGGCGGCAGCCCCCCGGCGTGCACCCCGGCGACCGCGGCCTTCACCGCTTCGTTCAGGTCACATTGCGGCTCTTCCGACGACGACTGCCGGCGGTACTGCTGCACCAGCCGGACCAGCGCCGCCGCCGTCCGGCCGTGCTGCTTCAACCCGTTCATGTCCTCCTTGAGCCCCTCCGGGCAGGTTTGTTCCAAGACCGCGATCTGCAAGAGAAGGGTGTTGAGCAGGTTGTTAAACTCGTGCGCGACAGGGCCGACGATTTCGCCGACGTTGGCCATCGCTTCCAAGTCGGCGAGGTCGCGTGCGTCAATGGCAGGCATGAAGAGGTCCCGGAAAGAATCGGCGGCCACGCCGTGCCGGCGGTCCATTAGCCCGTTTGTGGGAGTGAGGCGGCCTGACCCCGGAAACGGCTTAAGAAGCGCCGGGCACGGCGACACGTTCGGCCGCGACGCGCACCGAAGTGCACTCGAGCGCTCCCCTCATTGCGCTCGGGCCGCGGTAACACGGGGAAAATTACTCGCCTTCTTTGAAGTCCGCCTTCTCCAACTTGTACTCCGCGATCTTGGCGCTGATGCTGCGGCGGGAGAGCCCGCAAATCTTGGCGCACTTCCCCACATTCCCCCGGGATTTTTTCAGCGCCTTGCGGATGTACATCTGCTCCACCTTGGCGGTCACTTCGGTCAACAGCTCCGGCAATGGGCGGTCGAGGTCGACGCCGAAGGGCAGTTTCGGCGCCGCCGGGGCAGTCAATTCGGGTGGCAGGTTTTCCGGCCGGATGACCCCTTCTCGTGTCGTTACCGTCGCCCGTTCGACCGCATTCTCGAGCTCCCGGATGTTCCCCGGCCAACGGTAGGCGAGCAGGATTTCCATCGACTCCGGGGCGATCTGCTTGGGCGGATGGCCGTGCGCGTATTTCTCGGCGAAGTGCTGGGCCAACAGGGGGATGTCCTCCGGCCGTTCCCGCAGCGGCGGAAGATCGATCTTGACCACGTTGAGTCGGTAGAACAGGTCCTCGCGGAACTTGCCCTGCTTGACCAGCCGCAACAGCGAGCGATTGGTCGCGGCGATCACGCGAACGTCCACCTCAATCGACTGCGCCCCGCCGACCCGTTCGAACTGCCGTTCCTGGAGCACCCGCAGGAGTTTCGCCTGCATCGAGGCGGGCACGTCGCCGACCTCGTCGAGCATGATGGTGCCGCCGTCGGCGAGTTCGAACCGGCCCTTGCGGGTGGTCACGGCGCTCGTGAACGCGCCCTTCTCGTGGCCGAACAGTTCGCTCTCCAACAGGTTTTCCGGCAGAGCGGCGCAGTTGACCGCGACCATCGGCCCCTGGCGGTTCGCACTGGCCTGATGAATCGCCCGCGCGACGACTTCTTTACCGGTGCCGGTTTCGCCCTCGATGAGGACGGTCGTATTCGTATGGGCGATATTGGAAATCAGCTCGAACACCGCGTGCATCCGCGGGTTCTTGCTGAGAATGTTGTGGAACGCGTAGCGGGTCTGCAATTGATCGCGCAGTCGGGCGACCTCATCCTGCAACGCCCGCTCGCGCAGGGCCCGGTGCAGCACCATCCGCAAATTGTCCAGCTCGATCGGCTTTGTCAAAAAGTCGTAGGCGCCCTGCCGAATCGCCTGAACGGCCTCTTCGATGGTGCTTTCGCCCGTGGTGACGATCACCGTGACGGGCAGCCGTCGTTTTTGGATCTGCTCGATCAGCTCCATGCCGTCGAGCTTGGGCATGCGGAGGTCTGTGATCAGCAGGCTGTAGCTGTTTTCGCTGAGTAGCTTCAGGGCTTGGTCGCCGTCGCCACAGACGTCCACTTGCAGTTCGGGGTCAGTCTGCAGCAGCTTCTGAAGTTGGCGGCGGGCGGGCTCGTCGTCCTCGCAGATCAGCAGGCGCCGCGCCGTCGGGGAGTTGCCGTTGCCGTTCGTGGACGGTTTGCCGTGATTCTCGGTGCTCG
>DATJGQ010000396.1:0-2616 GCA_035494815.1 Gemmataceae bacterium | reverse complement strand
TATCCCTTTGAGGCCGACGCGCAAGCGAGGGGAGCGGCTGCCACTAGCCAGTCGCTCCCCTCGCTTGCGCGTCGGGCTCAAAGTCGTCGCGGCGTTACGACCACTATTCCACCGTCACGCTCTTCGCGAGGTTGCGCGGTTTGTCGACGTCGCAGCCCCGTAACAGCGCGACGTGATACGCCAACAACTGCAACGGCACCGCGCACACGACCGGCTGCAAGTACTCTGGCACCGCCGGCACGAAGATAACCTCGTCGGCCCGGTCGGAGACGTGCTCGGCGATCTCTTCCTCCTCGGTCGTCACCGCGATGATCGGCCCGCGCCGCGCCCGCACCTCTTCCAAATTCGACATGACCTTGTCGAAGACCGCGCCGTTGGGCACTAGGAACACCGACGGCGTCTCTTCGTCGACCAGCGCGATCGGGCCGTGCTTCATCTCCGCGGCCGGGTAACCCTCCGCGTGGATGTAGCTGATCTCCTTGAGCTTGAGGGCCCCTTCGAGCGCGACCGGGTAGAGATATTGCCGGCCCATATACAGGAAGTTGCTGGCCTGATAATACTTCTCGGCGACGCGGCGGACCGCGTCGTGACATTCCAGAGCCCGCCGCACCGCATCCGGCAGCGCTCGTAATTCCTCGAGCATCCGAGTGCCTTGCAGACTCGACAAGTGCCGCATCCGGCCGAGGTAGAGGGCGAGCATGGCCAGCACGGTCACCTGCGACGTGAACGCCTTCGTACTCGCCACGCCGACTTCCGGCCCGGCGTGCAGGTAGACGCCGCCGTCCGCCTCTCGCGCAATGGTCGAGCCGACAACGTTGCACACGGCGAGCGTCCGGTGCCCTTTCCGTTGGCTCTCTCGTAAGGCGGCGAGCGTGTCGGCGGTTTCGCCCGACTGCGTGATCGCGATGACCACCGTGTTCTTGTCGATCGGCGGGTTGCGGTAGCGGAACTCGCTGGCGTACTCCACTTCGACCGGCATCCGCGCGAATTCTTCGATCAGGTATTCGCCGACAAGTGCCGCATGGTAGCTGGTCCCGCACGCCGTGAGGATGACCCGTTCGGCGGCCCGAATTTGCCGCGTATCCAGATTCAGCCCGCCGAAATGGGCGCTCGCGTCGGCGTCCGAGAGCCGGCCGCGCATCGCATTTTCGAGCGCCTCGGGCTGCTCGTAAATCTCCTTGAGCATGTAGTGCTCATAGGCGGCCTTGTCCGTGTCTCCTGCGTCCCAGTCGATCCGCTCGACGCTCGCCTCGACCCGGGCCCGCTCCGCGTCGAGCAGGTGCCACTCGTCGGGCGTGATGACGCCGATCTGCCCGTCCTGCATGTAAACGACGTCGCTCGTCTGCCCGAGCAGCGCGGCCGGGTCACTGGCCAGGAACTGTTCACCGTCGCCGACGCCGATCACTAGCGGGCTGCCCAGGCGGGCGCAGACGATCAGGTCCGGGTTCCTCGGGCTGACGACGGCCAGTCCGTAGGTGCCCTTGAGAAGCGACAGCACCTTGCCGACGCATTCGACCAGGTCGCCGTTGAGGTGACACGCGAGCAGTTGCGCGATGACTTCGGTGTCGGTGTCACTCTGGAAGACGACGCCGTCCTGCTGCAACTGTCGCTTGAGGGCGGCGTAGTTCTCGATGACGCCGTTATGCACGACGGCGACCGCGGCGTCGCCTTGGCCGGCGACGTGGGGGTGGGCGTTGAGGTGGTTCGCCGGGCCGTGCGTGGCCCAACGCGTGTGGGCGATGCCGTGGCAGCCGGGGGCCGGCTTGTGGCGCAAGTAATCGCCCAGGTCGGCGACGCGGCCGGCCCGCTTCCTCAGATGCAGGCGGCGGCCCGTCACCGTGGCCATGCCCGCGCTGTCGTATCCGCGGTATTCCAGTCGTCGAAGACCTTCGAGCAGGATCGGTTCGGCCTCGCGGCGGCCGACGTAGCCAACGATTCCGCACATCCGGCGGTTCCTCCGGTGACTCGGGTTTAGATGCGTCGGATGGCGGTCACGATGCGGTGTGGCAGAGTGCGGGCGCCGGCTTTCCGATCGGCTTGCTCGCCACGACGGTAAACCCGCAGGCCGTTTCATACAACGGCCGCAGACCTTCGCGGCTGGTGAGCATGACGTACGGCACCTTGCGACTAAGCGCTTGGTTGATCGTCGCGTTTACGAGCGACAGGGCGATCCCTTCCCCGCGATACTCGGGGCGGACGACGACGTAGTCGACTTGCCAGTTGACTGGGGCCGATACGAGGAGGAACCCGGCCACTTCGCCGTCGCGGTAATGGACCGCGACGTAGCGGACGCTCGGCCAGATCGCCAGGAATTTGCTGCGGGTCTTGAACTGCGAGGAGAGCATGTCCCAAATCGCGCGGCAGGTCGGCTCGTCCTCGAGCAGGTCCGTAATCGAGAGGAACTCGACGGCGTTATGGACCGGGCGTGGCCCGGTGGGGACGTGGATGTAATAGAGTTCACCTTCCGCGGGAGACGACCGGCGGCCGTTTTCTAACTGGGTCATGGCGACATTCCTCGTTCGTTTGGCCGGGCACCGTCGAACGGTCCATAGGATCGCCCGCCGGAGACCCGCAGGTCAATACGAATGGATAGAAATAATCATTGCGTAGTATAAT
>DATJGQ010000395.1:0-6948 GCA_035494815.1 Gemmataceae bacterium | reverse complement strand
AAGCGAGCGGTGGGGCTTATCCGCGCGGGGAAGACAATCCCTATTCGAGAGTGTTGGCCGTTTTCCAGCGCCTGGTCCGGGGCATGCTTTCACGGAAGTCTTGTTCGCCGCCGGGTCAGTTTGACCACCACAGCTACCCCGATCACAGCGGCCGCACCAATCACGGCGATCACTTTGCCGGTCGGATCTTCCGGCAGCGAAGGGTTGGCCGCCAAGACCATGATTCCGGCCGCAAGCGCCGAGATCGAATCTACGCTGAATACTCCGTAGCTCACGGCTTATGGTTGGCTGCGAGTTGTGTCGCACTCTCCACAGTCCGTGCATCCGGCGGCGCCTTCAGCGTTCCCAGGAACACAATCAACGCCTCCTGGTCCCCCGCCTTCAGCTTCTTGAACGCGTCCCGCACCAGCTTTGCGTCGGCCCCGTGCCGCAAGATCGCGTCCCGCAACGTCGCCGCGGAACCGTCGTGCATGTACGGCGCCGAGTCGGCGACGCCCCACAGCGGCGGCGTTCGCCATTCGGTGTCCTTCGGATGGTCTTCCGGGAGCGGCACGTCGCTCGGCGGTTCCGGCCCGTACGAAGAGCCGCCCACGCTCGGGTCCTCCAGGATGTGCAACTGGAAGTCGCTGTAGACGCCTTTCACGCCCCCGAGATCCCGTGCGTGGCAAGCGGCGCAGCCGATCGACGTGAACAGCTCCTTGCCGCGGACGGACTTCGCGTATCCCGCCGCGTCGGCCGGCGGCTCCTCGACCGGGCACGGGAGCGTGTCCACGAACGCCACCAGCGCCTTGAACTGCGACTTGTCGAGATCGGCGGGCGCCATCGCGTCCGGCCGGCTGAACGGCTGCACCTGCGGCCGCGACGGCGTGCCGAGGCCCAACTCGTTTGCGCACGCGGCGGCGACGAACTCCTCCAGCGTCGCGAACTGCGCCTTCCACCCGAACTTACCGATCCGCCCGTCGGGCAACACGCGTACCCGCCCCGGCGGCACCGCGCTCCAGTCGAGCTGCAACTCCTTGATGATGTTCGCCGCCGCCTGCGACATCAGGTGGCTCGTGATCGCCCGCGAAGAGATCCGGTCGATCCAACCCGCCCCGAACAGCGCCGTCGGCTGCACCGTCTGCGTGCGGACCGGATCGACGTCGAGCAGAATGGTCCGATATGAGCACCCCTCCGATTGAGTCGCCTGCCGGCCGCCCTTGATGATCGGGTAGCGCTGCCGCACCTGCTCGATGCTCTCGCGGTCGAACGCGTTCACCGCGAAGTTGTGCACGGTGCCGCTGACGGACTGCGTATCGCGGCGGTTCGGCAGCACCTCGAAGTTATGTATGTTCTGCGCCCGGCCGCCGCCACCGCCGACTCCACCCTGGAAGTGACACGCGACGCATGAGCGCGCGTTGAACACCGGCCCGAGCCCGTCGCCGTGCGCGAGCGGGTCGTTCGCCGACCATTCATGCGTGAACAGTTCGCGCCCGGCCTGTTTCGTCGCGGCACTCGCCCATGGCCCGAACAGAATGGGCAGCCCCGGCGCGAAAAACCAGGCGATTCCGAGGCAGCTGCCGATCAGCAGCGTCCGACCGAACCAGCGGCGCTGTCGCTCTAACGCGGTCACTCGCATGGGACGTGCTCCCGAACCGGACGAAGTGATTGGTGATGGGCTCCCCGTCTAAATGTCCAGGATAATCCGCCGCGCAATGCCGCGGCAACCAAAAACCGGACCGCCCACGTAACGCCTCCGCGTGGAATGCGCTGTTCCACGATAGTCATCGGGGCCGGAAACGCGCAAGCCAACTCGGCGCGCGCGTTAAATCTTGCCCGACGGGGACGGGATTCGGACGCCGCGGGGGCCTACCCACCTCGGCGCCGGCTTGAAAACTGACCTATACTGGAGTGTCGAATCCCGTTTTAGCTCCCTTGGCTGCCCTTCCGCGGTGGCGCCCTCTCCCACCTCGAAGAGCCGCGTGTCAAGTCCAGTCGGGCCAGTGCGGGGAGTTTGGGTCGGGTCGGCGTTGCCCACCGGCGACCGCCCGGTATACTCACACACTTCCCATTCGGCCCTTCTGACACAAGGAGGCGTCATGAAGGCGATCTGGGTTCCGGCTCTTGCCGCGCTTGTCGCGGCGCTGCCGGTGACTGACTGCCGGGCTGCCGGCCCAGCGTCTGCTGCCGCCCCAGCTTCTGCCGAATCGCTCGCCCCCGCCCGCGTGATCGTGTATCAGCCGGTGCAGGAGTATTTCACGCCCATCGCCGGGGGTCCGGCGGGCGATGTTCGCGATTACACGTCGCTCTATACCCACGTCGGCACTGACTTCGGCCGCATGGGGCCGGGCGAAAGCCGCCTCGGCTGGAACGCCGGACAGGCCACCGTCGCCGACCTGAACGGCGCCGGCTGGACCGGCGTCTGGCACAGCCTCGCCGGCCTCAACCGCGAACGCACCGAGGCGCTCGACTTCGGCCACTGCTACCCGGCCTGCATCAGCCCACGCTATCAGCCGCGCTGCATCGGCGTGCAGATTCGCGCGCAGGGCACCGGCAGCCTGACGCTGGAGCTGAAAGCCGCCGACGAATCCAAACTCTGGACCAAGGAACTCACGCTCACCGGCGGCCCGGCGAGCGATTACGTCCTGCCGCTCGACCCCGCCGACCTGCCGCAACCCGTGAAGCTGTTGAACTGGGTCGCCGGCCCCGGCGCGCAGTTGAGCGTCGACGGACTCGGCCTGGTCGTCGAATACCCGCCGATGTCGTTCGCCGAGCGCGTCTTCCTGCTCTCCTACGCCAAGCTCGCCCGCAACTACGCCCCGGCCGCCGGACTGGTCCGCGACCAGCAGCACCGCCCCGCCGGCGCGTTCGACGCCCTGCCGGCCTCCGGCATGTTCGCGCTGGCGACCGCCGCCGCGTGGCGAATGGGCATGGTCGACAAGCCCGCCGCCGAGCAGATCCTTCACGAC
This sequence comes from Gemmataceae bacterium, assembly GCA_035494815.1. GTDB lineage: Bacteria > Planctomycetota > Planctomycetia > Gemmatales > Gemmataceae > DATJGQ01. The sequence goes on along the minus strand of DATJGQ010000395.1, from coordinate 4,000 downwards.
TTGCACAAGACCGTGAGCACCCTGCCCCGCGCCGTCGGCCTGTTGCCGCACTTCGTCCGCCGGGAGCGCGGCCAGTATCGCCTCCACCCGGGGACCGAGTACAGCACCATCGACACGAGCCTGTATTACCACAGCATGCTGCTCGCCGCGCAGATGCTCGAGGATGAGGCGACCCGGAACGCAGTGCTGGCGAACATCAAGTCGATCCGTTTCGAGTTCCTGCGCGACCACGACGACCGGATCACGCACGGCCTGCGTGAGGACGGCAAAACGCCCCTCGGCTGGTCCTGGGGCGATTGGGGCGGCGAAACCGCGCTGGTTGTACTCCTGGAACGGCTGGCCGAGCGGCCGAACCTCAAGGTCCCGCGGATGCGCGCCGGCAAGATCCCCGGCGGCATCGGGTTCATCGGCGAGGTGCAAAGCCTGTTCTACCCGCAGTTCGGCGCCGACGTTCCCGACGCCCTCTCGGGCGTCAACTGGCTGCACGCCCGCCGCGATTTACTCGAAGAGCAGATGAGCTATTTCTCCTCACATCAGCCGCAGGCCGAAGTCGCGAAGTTGAAACTCTACGGCCTGTCCGCCGGCGAGGCGCACCGCTGTCGCGGCTACGTCGCCAACGGCACGCGGTACCAGACCGCCAACGTGATCCACCCGCACTACATGCTGATGTCCGCCCAGCTCCGCGGCCCGGACGACAGCTATGAGCTTCTCCGCCGCATGGAATCCCGCGGCCTGATGCCCCCGTGGGGCCTGGTCGAAAACGTGACGCCCGACCTGACCGAATACGCCCCGATGCTGGGTTCACTGAACGCCGCGTTCGAGTGCCTGGGCGCCTATCACCTCGCCGTGCAAACCCTGAATCGGCCCGACAACATCTACCAGGCCGCCCTCGACTGCCCACCCCTCGCCCGGGCCATCGAGACCTTCTACCCGCGGAAGTAATATAAAACCGCTGTCCGCGTCGTAGTGCTCATCAGAGCCGGAAGCGTAAGCGACGGTCATCTTCCAAGTGACCGTCGCTTACGCTTCCGGCTCTGATGTCATGACCGTCTTCCGGCTCTGATGTCCCCTCACGATTAGGGCTTCCCATGCTCGGCACAAAACTCAACGCCCGCTCCTTCCTCGAACGCGTCGGCCGCGAACTGCTCCAGGTCGACCCGCTCGAGGTGCAAACCCTCGCCGACGCCATCTGGTCCGCCTACCAGCGTCGCGCCTTCGTCTTCCTGATCGGCAACGGCGGCAGCGGCTCGAACGCCTCGCACTTCTGCGAGGACATGGGCAAATGCACCCTCCGCCGCGAAGACTTCGACAACGACGCGAAACAGCGACTCCGCATTCTCAGCCTGACCGACAATACGCCGTACATTCTCGCCTGGGGCAACGATGAGGGTTTCGACCGCGTTTTCGTCGAGCAGCTCAAGAACCTCGCCAACCCCGGCGACCTGTTAATCGCGATCAGCGGTTCCGGCAACAGCCCGAACATCCTGCGGGCCGTCGAGTGGGCGAACGCGCACGACCTCTCGACGTTCGGCTGCACCGGCTACTCCGGCGGCAAGCTCAAGCAGATCGCCCAACTGGGCCTGCACGTCCCGCTCGACGACATGGGCATCGTCGAGAGCATCCACTTGACCGCATTCCACTGGGTCGTCGGCGATCTGCACCGGCGGATTTCGGGCGCCTAAGCCTCCGGCACGTCACGGCCCGACACCTCGATCAGATTGCCGACATCACGGGATAATGACGCCGAATCGGGTGCGGAAGACGGCGAGGTCCGGGCCGTTGACGTCGCCGTCGCCGTCGAAGTCGAGCTCCGGCCGGTAGTTGGCGTCCCCGTTGGAGGCGCCGAACGCGGTCCGGAACGCGGTCAGGTCGAGCCCGCTAACCGCCTTGTCGCCGTTCATGTCGCCGTAGAGTCGGAACAGGCTCGACACGTTATCCCCGCCCAGAATGCCGCCAATCACCCGGCCGCTGAACACCGTCAACGTGTAGTTGCCGTCGACCAGCGAGTTCGCGCCCTCGGTGAGCGGCCCGGAAAAGGTCAACCGGGCGATCGTCTGCGTCGCCGTCGAGCCGGAGAGGTCCACGGCCAGCGTCACGTCGCCGAGAGTGCCGCCCGGGCCGGTCCGTTGGAGTCGGAACGCGCCGCCGGCCGGCCCGGCGAATGTGACGACGCCGCCGAAGGTGACCGTCAGCGAGGTCACCATCGACCGTTGCACAAGATTCGCCTGTCCGGCGTTCACAACCACCGATGGGACGGTCGATTGCTGTACCTCGAACGCGCCGATGTCCGCAGCCAACCCGAAGACGCGCGGGAAGCTTGCGTCGCGCTGGTCGTAGGCCAGATTCGCGGGGTTGCTGCCGGTGTCGATGGCCGGGCTGCCAAGCAAGAGTGCATGGCTCCAGGTTGGACCACCAGTGTCAGCGAGGGGCGTTAGCAGCGGATCGCGGTCGAGCAGGTTGTTCGCGCTGCCCGGCTCGAGAGTCACGCCCGCGGTGTTGCCGATCAGACTGAATGTCGCCGTGACCGGGCCGAAAATGTCGGGGCCCGTGCCGCTGACGTTCTTGGCCACGATCGTACTGTCGATCGTGGGCAAACCGCCGCAGTAGATTCCCCCGCCGACGGTGGCGGCGTTAAACGCGATCGTGCTGCTAATTATGGCGGCGTTCGTCGACCATAGGACAATGCCGCCGCCGTAACCCAACTGGGCCGTGTTGCCGCTCACGGTGCTGTCGGCCATCGTCAACGACGCCTCCACGCCGACAAAGACTCCGCCGCCGGATCCGAGGTCTTCGCTGGTAGTGTTGCCGGAAATCGTCGAGCCGGTGATGGTCACGCCGGTGCGGTACCCTGCGGCGACGCCGCCGCCGTAGTAGGAGGCGTCGTTCCCGTTAATCGTGCTGTCGGCCAACGTGAGCGATCCGCCCGACACGTCGATTCCGCCGCCCTCGAGGGCGGCGTTTTTCGTGATGACCATTCGCGAGAGCCCCAACGTCCCATCGACATTCCAGACGGCGCCGCCCGTATCCGCCGAGCCGTTGGTCAGGATCAGGCCGGAGATCGACACGGCGTCGCCGGGCCAGGACATGTCGATCTGGAAATGACGGTTCCGACCTTGCGCGTCGAGCGTTAGTTCGTTTGCAGGGCCGATGATCGTCAGCGGGTTCGTGATCTTCAGGTCGACTCCCTTAAGCGCAATCGTCCGGGACGCATTGAAGACGGCCGGGCTGAAGATGATCGTGTCCGGGCTGCGGTCGGCATTCGCCAGGCCGACGGCCTCGCGCAACGACAAGTGGCCCGGCGAGCGATTCCCGTCATCGGCGTCCGAAATCTCGTCCACGATGTACGTCGTCGGCGTCTGGACGGCGAACGCGCCGATCGCACCAAACGGCACGCTCCACGGCGTGGCGTCGGCGTCGAACACCTGATTTTCGTTGACGTAGACCGTATAGACGCCGTTGTCTTCCGGGCCCCAGGTGCCGCCCGGCGGCGTGAAGACATACGTCGCCAGCCGCGGCGTGCCGTTGCTGTTGACATCCGCCCAGACGAACGTTGGCGTGACGCTAAACATGTTCCCTCTGCCGTAGACCAAAAGGTCGCCAGTTCCAAGCGAAGATGCCTGGATCGCGCTATCATCGGAATAGGTGACGAGGATGACGTAGACCGTTCCGCCGGCGGCGGTGACGGTCGGCACGGTCGCAAACGCGGTCGGGGTCGGGTCGGTGCTCTCCATAGCGCCCATGTCGGGCCGCCCCTGCAAAACTCGGGCGAAACCCGGGCCGCGCTGGTCGTTGTCAATGCCCGGCGTCTCACCGCCGGCGTTGCGAACAGGGCTGCCGGGGCCGGGCCGGTGTGTGCGGGTTGGGCCGCCGTTATCGGCCAGGATTCCGAGACGGGCGTCGATATTAAGCAGGTTGTTGCCGCCGGAAAGGATGAGTGCTCCCGCGGTGTTGCTGATCAGGCTGAAGTCGACATTGGCCTCGCCGTTGACATCCGGGCCAC
>DATJGQ010000394.1:0-2715 GCA_035494815.1 Gemmataceae bacterium | reverse complement strand
GATCAGTAATCAGTCATCAATGGCCGGCTGCTTACTGATCACTGATCGCTGATACTCCCCGCTTCAAACAACGGCAACACAAACCGCCGCAGGTGATCGGGCTGGTAGCAGCCGTAATGCTGGCCGTCGTGGCCGAGAGTCTGGTGGTCGGGGGCCCAGCGGTGCTGTCGCAGCTTCGACCAGAGCGGCTCGTCGACGGGGTCCTGGGTAACGATCGTGAAGCCGTAGCGGCCGGCGGTGCGGGTCGTGGACGAGTCGTCCATCGCGCCGACCAGTTCGATGAACAGGCCGAGCCAGAGCCAGTCTTCGGGACTGTAGAAGTTGTCGATGCCGAGGCGGGCGACCCGCAGCGCCGGGCGGGCGTCATAGTCCGCCGAGACGGACGGCGACAACAGGACGATGCGATCGATCGTGTCGGGCGGCAATTGTTCGGCCGCGGCCAGGACCACGCCGCAGCCGGCGCTGTGGCCGACCAGGGACACGGGAAGGTCGGGACGCGATTGTCGCTGGTCGATGATCCGTTCGGCCAGTTCGCGGCCTCGCAGGCGGGCGAAGGCGTAATCGTTGTGGTCGGCGAAGTTTCTCAGGTAGCCGTGCGACCAGACGAAGGTGACGACGTCCAGCGGCAGGCCGTCGGCGTGGACGGTGTCGCGGAGGTGGGTGGAGCAAGCCCGGTAATCGCCGGCCCCGTCGGCGACGAAGAGGACGTGCCGCGGCGGCGGGTCGACGGCGTCGTGGGTGGAAAGGAAGGTCGGAACGTGCGCGCAAGCCGGCACCGAGAGCGCGACGAATGCCAAGGCTGCGCGGACCGATCGCATCGGCCCCGTTCCGGGCGAGAGGGTTTATGCCAAGTCTGCGCCGGCGTATAACGGGTTTCCTCACGACGGACAAGGCAAGTGATGCAGCGGATGAGGCGAGCCGGTCGATGCGAAGTAGGTCAGGCTCCGCCGGACGTGAAAGCTGACAATAAGGCCGACCTTAGGGCAATGTCAGGCGGAGCCTGACCTACAGATTCCCCATTCTTCCCGACTTACCTCATTGCGGGCGTTCGAAGCGCGCCGTAAAAAAATGGCGCCGGTTGCGCCCTGTTGGAGGCGTCTCGTGCGCCGGATCGTGTGGTTCCTGTTCGCCGCCTTGCTCACTTTGCCCGGCACCGCCGCCGTCGGCCCTGCGCCACGCGCCTATCCCACCCCGCTTCCCGAACCGGTCATGTTGAGTGCCGAGGAAGAGGCGCTGCCGACCGCAGAGGAAATGGAGAAGCTGGCCCGCACCGACGTCATTGCGTTCTTGCGCGCGTGCATCCGCCGGTACGACAAGGAAGTGCACGGCTACACGGCGACGCTCGAGAAGCAGGAGTTCCTCAACGGCAAACTCAACCCGGCCGAGGTCGTCGAAGTCGCGTTTCGCGAGGAGCCGTTCAGCGTCCTGATGAAGTGGAAGACGCCGCCGGCCGGCCGCGCCGATCGGGCGCTCTATGTCGAAGGCGCCAATGACGGCAAGACGCTCGCACGGCCGGCGGGTCGCGCGGCCCGGTTCCTGGTCGGCGTCGTCGCCCGCGAATCGGACGGCCCGGACGCCCGCTCGGCCGGGCGCTATCCGCTGCCCGAGTTCGGGCTGAAGAAGGGCACGGAGCGGACGCTCGCCGCCTGGGCGGACGCGCAGAAACACGGCAAGCTCAAAGCCGAGTACCTCGGCAAGCAAGTGATCGCGGAGGTGGGGAAGAAGCAGTGCTACGTCCTCCGCCGGACGTGCGACCCGCCGGCGGAAGAAGGCATCGTGACCGTCGAGGTCGCGTTCGACACCGAGCGCTGGCTGCAAGTCGCCAACGTGCTGACCGCCGACCGCGGCCGGAAGGTCGGGTCGTACTATTTCCGCGACATCGTCCTCAACCCGGACTTTCCGCCCGACCAGTTCGACCGGTCGGCTTTGACGAAGGACTGAGGCTTGTCATGCGGTACGTGTACTTCACGAAGTCGCTGCAATCGCTGGACGTGCCCGGACTGATCGCGTTCTTCAAGGACTGTGGCCTCGACGGCGCCGATATGGCGGTGCGGCCCGAGTTTCCCGTGACGCCGGGGAACGTGCGAGAGAAGCTGCCGGACGCGGCCAAGCAGTTGCGCGACGCGGGACTGACGCTCGCCATCGTCTCGACGCCGGTGACGCTGGCCGACGCGGCGAGTCCCGAGTCGATCGCGATCTTCGAGGCGTGCGCCAAGGCGGGTGTGCAGTCGGTGAAGATCGGCTACTTCCGCTACAACGGCAAGTACGACGCCGACCTCGCCGTCGCGCGGCAGAAGCTCGCCGGGTTCGCGAAACTCGCCGAGCGGACGGGCGTCCGCGTCGCCTATCACACGCATTCCGGCACCTACATCGGCAACAACGCCGCGGGGCTGCGGCTGTTGTTACAGGACGTCGATCCGCACCATGTCAGCGCGTACCTCGATACCGGGCACCTCGCCGTCAACGGCGGGCCGATCCGCGAGGAGTTCGACATCGCCCGGCCGTGGCTCGGCCTGGTCGCGATCAAGGACATGCTCTGGCGGAAGGGCGCCCGCGGCTGGGAGTCGCACGTCGTACCGGCGGGCGACGGGATCGTGAAGTGGAACGAGGTCGGGCAGGCGCTCAAGGCGTGTCAGTACGACGGCGTTATCAGCCTGCACGCGGAGTATGAGACGAAGGACTTGGAGGAGCGGAAAGAGGCGGCGAAGAACGAGC
>DATJGQ010000393.1:0-6539 GCA_035494815.1 Gemmataceae bacterium | reverse complement strand
ACATGGACGGGTTCGAAACGGCCGCCCTGATCCGCCGTCGCGCCCGGAGCGAGCACACGCCGATCATCTTCGTCACCGGCTACGGCGACGAGATGCAGGCGATCCAGGGATACTCGCTCGGCGCTGTCGATTACATCCTCTCTCCGGTCGTCCCCGAGGTGCTGCGGACGAAAGTCGGCGTCTTCGTCGAGCTTTACCGCAAGACGCAACAGGTCAAGAAACAAGCCGAGCAACAGGTAGCGTTAGCCCGGGAACAGGCGGCACGGGCGGCGGCCGAAGAGGCGACGATCCGCTTCCGGTTTCTCGCCGACGCGACCACGGCTCTGGTGCGATCGCTCGACATCGAGACGACGCTGCACGCGCTGCTGAAGCTGTCCGTGCCGCGGCTGGCGGACTGGGCGGCGGTGACGTTGGCGGCGGACGACGGCCGGCCCGGACAGACCGAGGTGGCCGGCCTGCCCGACCCGCCGCACGGGGGCGCCCGCCTGGCGGACTGGCACCGGCCGCTCGCCGACGCCGTCGGGCGGGCACTCGCGGCGCAGAAACTCGAACACCTCCCCGACCTCCAGCCCGACCCGCGCGGGCACGCGCTGGCTCGGGCCGCGGCGATCGTCCCGTTGATCGCCCGCGGCCGCACGCTCGGCGCACTCGCCTTAGCCTTCGGGCCGTCCGGGCGATCGTTCGACGCGGGCGACCTCGCGCTGGCCGAAGATCTGGCCGGCCGGGCGGCGGTCGCGATCGACAACGCCCGACTTTACCGCGACATCCAGGAGGCCGACCGCCGCAAGGACGAATTCCTGGCCATGCTCGCCCACGAGCTGCGCAATCCGCTCGCACCGATCCGCAACGCCGTCGGCATCCTCCGTCAGCCGTCCGCCGACCCGGCCGTCCAGCTGTGGTCCCGCGAGGTCATTGACCGCCAGGTGCAACAGGTGGTCCGTCTCGTGGACGATTTGCTGGACGTTTCCCGGATCACCCGCGGCAAGATTACGATCCAGCCGATCCTGGTGGACGCGCTCGCGATCGTGGCCGGTGCGGTGGAGACGAGCGGCCCTCTGATCGCCGCCCGCCGACATACTCTGACCACGGATCTGCCCTCCGGACCGCTCTGGGTCAACGCCGACCCGACGCGACTCGCACAGGTTCTCGCCAATTTGCTCAACAATGCCGCCAAGTACACGCCGGAGGGCGGGACGGTGCACGTCTCGGCCGGGCGGGAGGACGGCGAGGTAGTCTTCCGCGTGATCGATTCGGGCGTCGGCATCCCGCGCGGGATGTTGCGGAGCGTGTTCGAGCCATTCACGCAACTCGACCGGACGCTGGACCGGTCGCAGGGCGGCCTCGGCATCGGCCTGACGCTGGTCAAACGATTGGTCGAGCTGCACGGCGGTCGCGCCGAAGCTCACAGCGCCGGACCGGGGACGGGTAGCGAGTTCGTCGTGCGGCTGCCCGCGGCCGAGCCGCCGGTCGCAACCTCCCACGGGACTGCCGGCCACGCGCCCGGCACGAACGGGTCGAACGGCCCCGGCCGAAGGCTGCGGGTGATCGTCGTCGACGACAATCAGGACGCGGCCGCCAGCCTCGCCCTCCTATTACAGACCGACGGCTACGACGTGCAGGTCTACCATGACGCGGCGACCGCGCTCGCCGGCGTCGGAGACCAGGTCCCCGACGTCGCGCTGCTCGACATCGGCCTGCCCGGCATGGACGGTTACGCCCTGGCCCGCGAGTTGCGCCGCCTGTCGGGCGGCGAGCGGGCGTTGCTCGTGGCGGTCACCGGCTACGGCCAGGAGGCCGATCAACGTCGCGGCCGTGAAGCCGGTTTCGACCACCACCTGGTCAAGCCGGTCGACCCCGAGACGGTCGTTAACCTGCTCGCCGCACGCGTGCCGGCCGGCGTCTGACAATCTTGCCACATCAGGTCCGGCGGAATAATCCCGCCATCGGATCCCGCGGCTGACGTGCCAATCGGGCGGGCATGGTCCGCAGGTTGAACCGCCGCGGGTCGATGTCGGCCCGCAATTCTCGCCAGGCGAGAGGCGTCGACACCGGCGCGCCGGGAATCGCTCGGAGCACGTAGGGCGGCACGGCATGATGGCCGCGGGCGTTTTGCATCACGTCGACGTACACCCTGCCGCCGCGCTTCGCCTTGCGGATTTCCGTCGTGGCCACGTCGGGCAACGCCTCCCCGACGCGTTCGGCGATCTCGAACGCCCAGGCCCGGGCCTCGTCGAAGCCGCCGAGGTCGTGCCAGCCGACCAGGACGTGCAGGCCCGTCTTGCCCGACGTTTTGACGAACGCCGGGCGGCCTTCCGCGTCGAGTATCTCGTGCAGAGATTTTGCCACCGTGACCGCGTCGGCGAAACGGGCGCCGCCCGGGTCGAGATCGAAGAGGACGAAGTCCGGACGGTCCAAATCGTCGATGCGGGAAAGCCACGGGTGAAACGTCAGCGTCCCCTGGTTCACCAGATACAGGAGCGTGTCCTCGTCGTTGACCAGCACGTACGACACCGGTTTGCCGGCCTCGGTAGGCAGTTCGACGCGGGGGATCCATGCGGGGTAATAAGGCGGCGTGTTCTTCTGCCAGAAGTGCGGCCTGCCCGGCCCGAGGCCGTCCGGCAGCCGTTCGAGCGTCATGGGCCGGTCGCGGAGGAAGGGAATGAGCCGCCCGGCGACGCGCTGGTAGTAATGGAAGACGTCGGCCTTCGTGAAGCCGTCGTCGGGAAAGAGCAATTTATCCGGGTTGGTGACTTGGACGCGGCCTTTGCGGTGTGACGCCAAAACTCGTTTCGCCGTCCCGCGAGTCTTCGAGCGTGGCGCTACAGCACCCCGCTCGAAGACTCGCGGGGCGGCGAAAGGGGTCGCGTATTCATCGCGGCCTTTGATCAACAGCCAGTTCTCTTTCCTGCCACGCTTCCCGTCGCGGCTAAACGAACGGCCCTGCATGCGGACGAGCGCGAATCGCCCATGCAGTTTTTCGCCGTGCAATTCGAACTCCAGTCGGCCGGCTTCGATTCCTTCGCTGAGACTCCGCTGCGCCAGGTTCTCGTACGTGCCCCGGTCCCAAATCTGGACCGTGCCGGCGCCGTACTGGCCTTCCGGAATCGAACCCTCGAACTCGGCGTACGGCAGCGGATGATCCTCGACGCGGACGGCCAACCGCTTAATGGCCGGGTCGAGCGAAGGTTCCCGGGGCACCGCCCAGCTCTTGAGAACGCCTTCAACCTCCAACCGGAAGTCGTAGTGCAGCCGCGTGGCGTGGTGTTCCTGGATGACGAAGATCGGCCGCTTGTTCGTTTTGCTGCGGCGTGGCGCGGGCTCCGGCGTTTTGCGGAAATTCCGCTTGGCGCGGTACTCGCGCAGGGCCGCGGGCGGTCGAGTGGCGGTCGCGGGCATGGTTACCTCCGCTTCGGGACGCTCGCCGCTGGGCGGGGGGCGCTCCCGTCTGCGCCTTACCGTTGCGGCTGAGCAGCGTCACCGTGCGGCCGTCGAACCGGGCCAGCACCCGAAGGCCGTCGAACTTCGGCTCAAAAATCCACTCCGGGTGGTCGAACGGCGCGTCGACGAGCGTCGCCAGCATCGGCGCCGGCGGGACGGGCGGCAGTGCCGGGCGTGGTGAGGGACGGGTTCGCGTGGCCGTGGACATGCGGCCTCCGTGGCAACAGCCACGGAAGGTGCAAGTCGCGTACCACCCTGGGTGATGGGACTTATGGGACTTATGGGACCTATGAATCCATAAGTCCCGTAAGCCCCATTAGTCCCATTAGCTTCCCGCCTACTTCAGCACCGTGACCCCCACCCGCGACGCCTGCTCGCCACCTCGATACAGCCGCTGCGTCGCCTTCTGAAAGTCCTCCGCCTTCGCCGTGTAAATGTCGCATAACGTCTGCGGGTTGCGGTCCACGAGCGGGAACCAGCTGCTCTGCACTTGCACCATGATCTTGTGCCCGGGGCGGAAGGTGTGGCAGATGTCCGGCAGTGCGAACTTCACCGTCGTCGGCTCGCCCGGTTTGAACGCTTCCGGCTTCTCGTAGCTGTTGCGGAATTTCCCCCGCATGACGTCGCCGCGGACGAGCTGTTGATACCCTCCCAGTTTCGCCTCGGCAGGCGGCTGATTGCGGTTCTGATTGCGATTGCCGTCGGTGTTCTCCGCCTCCGCGTCGGGCAAGTCGTCCGGATACACGTCGATCAGTTTGACGATCCAATCCGAATCCGTGCCCGTCGTGCTCACCACGAGATCGGCGACGATCGGCCCCGCGAGCGTCACGTCCTGCTCGAGCACCTCAGACTCGTAAACGAGCACGTCCGGCCGGCGGGCGGCGAACCGCTGGTCGGCGGTCATGTAGCGAGTGTCCATACCGATACCGATCTTGTCGTAGTACGGGACCGGCTTCGCCGGATCGCTGACGTACTCGTCATACGCCTCCCCGGCGCGCGACGGCGGGTCGAAGGACAACCGGCCGTTCGGCTGAAAATACAGCGCCTTCTTCTCGCCCGTCGGCGGCCAGGCGTCGAACTTCCTCCAGCGGTTGGTGCCCGTCTCGAATACCCACGCCTTGGGATGCTTCGCGTCGCCGACGCCCTTGAGGTGATATTCGAAGAACGGCAGCTCGATATGCTCGCGGAAGTAATCGCCGGTCTTGGCGTTGAACCGCACCGGCCCGAGCGCGTCGCCTGCGCCGCGATTCCACCCGCCGTGGAACCACGGCCCCATGACCAGGTGATTCGCAGCCGGCGGCTGATTCGCCTCGACCTTCTTGTAGGTCTCCAGCGCCCCGAACAGGTTTTCCGCGTCGAACCAGCCGCCGACGGTCATGACCGCCGGCTTGATGTTCTTGAGATGCTGCCGGAGGTTGCGGCCCTGCCAGAACTCGTCGTAGGTGCCGTGCTTCATCGCCTCGTTCCAGAAGGCGATGTCGCCCTTGAGGTACTTCGCGTCGGCGTTCGGCAGCGGGCCCATCCGCAGGAAGAAGTCGTAGCCGTCCGGCGTGCCGTGGTCGAACCGCTGGCCGGCCGGTCGCTTCGTCGGCTCCGGCCGCGGCTTGCCGAAGTTCGCCATGAAGTTGAAGCAGTGCGGCAGGAACAGGGCGCCGTTGTGGTGGAAGTCATCGCCGACGAACCAGTCGGTGACCGGCGCCTGCGGCGACGCGGCCCTGAGCGCCGGGTGCGCGTCGATCATGCCCGCGGCCGTGTAGAACCCCGGGTAGGAAATGCCCAATTGGCCGACTTTCCCGTTGTGGTTGGGCACATGCTTCACAAGCCAGTCGATCGTGTCGTAGGTGTCGGAGGTCTCGTCGACATCTTTCGACCCGTTCTTGTTCGGGATGTATGGCCGCATGTTGACGAACGTGCCCTCGGACATGTTGCGGCCGCGGACGTCCTGGAACGCGAAGATGTAGCCGGCCTTGGCGAACAGCGCGCCGGGATAAAGATCGGTCGGATATTGGTCGACCCCGTAGGGGCGGACGCTGTATGGTGTTCGATTGAGCAGAATCGGATAGGTCTGCGAGTCGTCCTTGGGCACGTAAACGGCGGTGAACAACTTCACGCCGTCGCGCATCGGGATGCGGTACTCGTACTTCGTGTAATGGGATTTGACGTATTCCAGACCCTGGGCAGCGATCCGCGGGCACACGGCCAGCGGGAGCAATACGGCGAAGAGCATGCGGCGCGGCATGACGGCCTCCGGTGAGACAGGGTGCCGCGCCACGCTAATCGGGGCCGACCGCTAGTGCCAGCAAATTCCGTTTAGCCGCGACGCGAAGCGGGGCGCGAGACCGGCGCGTCCGTCCACAGGTGCCGATCCAGAAATGCGAAGATGCGCGCCCGGGCGTCGTCCTCCGTCACTCCGACAAACCCGTGCCCCAGCCCGGGATAGACGTGCATTTCGTGCTCGATCCCGCGGCCCTGTAACCATCGAGCCAGTCGATGAGCCTCGGACGCCGGCACGATCGGGTCCGCCTCGCCGTGCAGGATCAAAACCGGCGGCATCCTCTCGAGGTTGCCGACCGCGAAATCGGGCAGCCCGCCGACGCAGTCGACCACGGCCTTCACCCGCGCGTCGTGGCTCGCCGCCGCGAGTCCCAGGTACGCCCCGAGCGAGAAGCCGATGATTCCAACGGGCAGACCGCTCGCACCCGCCCGGTCGATGACTTCACCGGCGGCGGCCAGCCAACCGAGGGCGTCGAGCGGTTTCGCGGCCATCGCATGGCCGGGCGTCCCCGTGCTTTCGAAGTAGTGGGGGAGCAGGGCCTGGTATCCGCGTCTGGCCAAGTCTCGACCGAGGGATCGATACGCCGGGCCGCGGCGGACGAGTCCGTCGGCCCCGTGCAGGATGACGACGGCCGCCTCCGCGGATTCGGCGGGTTCGAACCGCTCGACCCGCAGGGGCCGTTCGGAGCCGTGGATCGTATCGGTGATTTCGTGAACGGATTGGACGCGTGATGCTCTCATACACTATTCTAGGCAAGCGCCGTGCCGACTGGTTGGTTGACGCTGACCAAGCAATCAGGGATGATTCCCGGCGAGGGGGGGGGGGG
>DATJGQ010000392.1:0-8250 GCA_035494815.1 Gemmataceae bacterium | reverse complement strand
CCAGCTTCGACGCCAAGAAACTGTTCGCCTTCCAGGAACGTCGGATGCAAGCGCTGACACTCGTGGAGAAGGTCGAGCGGGTGCTGCCGTTCCTCATTCACGCCGGTTTGGTGACCGAACCGGTTGCCGCCGATATGCGTCAGTTAGTCAGCCGCGTGGTTACCGAGGCCGGCCCGCGGATCGTCGTCGCCGGGGACATCCTCGACTACGACTTCTTCTTCCTGCCCGACGACCGCGTGACCTATGATGAGAAGGCCGTGGAAAAACACTTGCGAAAACCACCGGCACCGACGCTTTTGCCGAAGCTGCGAACGGCGGTGGCGTCCGCGGGGCCGTTCGACGCCGCCACGCTCAAGTCACGGGTTGAGGAGTTCGCCCAGGCGGAGGCCGTCAAGCCGGGCCCGGTAAGCCAGATGCTCCGAGTAGCGACCACGGGCAAGGAGGTCGGCTTCGGCACCTACGAGACGCTGGCGATTCTCGGCCGCGAGCGGTGCCTAGCGCGGATCGACCGGGCGCTCGCGCGGATATCTTGATTGCTCTCCGCGGAAAGATCAAAGGACGAGTCTTATGGCGACGCCGAATCCGGAATCCGCCAAGCCCCTGAACTTCATCGAAGAAATCATCGAAGAGCACAACCGCACCGGCCGTTTCGCCGGCCGCGTGCACACCCGCTTTCCGCCGGAGCCGAACGGGTATCTGCACATCGGCCACGCCAAGTCGATCTGCCTTAACTACGGGCTCGCGAAGAAATATGGCGGCAAGTTCAACCTCCGCTACGACGACACCAACCCGACCAAGGAGGAGCAGGAGTACGTCGACGCCATCCGCGACGACGTCCGCTGGCTCGGCGGCGACTGGGAGGATCGCGAGCTTTACGCCTCCGATTACTTCGGCCAGCTCTACGAATGGGCCGAGAAGCTCATCAAGGACGGCAAGGCCTACGTCTGCGATCTGTCGGCCGAAGAGGTCGCCAAGACGCGCGGCGGCCTCAAGGGCGGGACCGACAGCCCGTATCGCAACCGCTCGGTCGACGAGAACCTCGACCTGTTCCGCCGGATGAAAGCCGGAGAATTCCCGGACGGGGCGCGGACGCTGCGGGCGAAGATCGACATGAGTTCGCCCAACTTCAACATGCGCGACCCGGTCATGTACCGCATCCTCCACGAGTCGCACCAGCACACCGGCGACGCGTGGTGCATCTACCCGATGTACGACTGGGCGCACGGGCAGTCCGACTCGATCGAAGGCATCACACACTCGATCTGCACGCTCGAGTTCGAAAATCACCGGCCGCTCTACGACTGGTACATCGACCAGCTCGGCATCCACCACGCGCAGCAGGTCGAGTTCGCCCGGCTGAGCCTGACGTACACGGTGCTCAGTAAACGCCGGCTAATTCAGTTAGTCACGGAGAAGCACGTCCGCGGCTGGGACGACCCACGGATGCCGACCATCTGCGGTTACCGGCGTCGCGGCTACACGCCCGAGGCCTTCCGAAAGTTCTGCGATCGTATCGGCGTCACGAAGTTCGACAGCGTCATCGACATGTCGTGGCTCGAGGACGCCCTTCGCGAGGACCTCAACAAGCGAGCCAACCGCGTCATGGCCGTGCTGCGGCCGCTCAAGGTCGTGATCGAGAACTATCCGGATGGCAAAACGGAGGAGTTGGAGGCGGTCAACAACCCCGAAGACGCGGCGGCCGGCACGCGGAAGGTGCCGTTCTCGCGCGTCCTCTACGTCGAGCAGGACGACTTCCAGGAGAATCCGCCGAAGGATTTCTTCCGGCTCACTCCCGGGCGCGAGGTGCGTCTGCGTTATGCCTACTTCGTCAAATGCACGGGTATAACGAAGGATCCGAAGACGGGCCAGGTCTCCGAACTGCGTTGCACCTACGACCCGGCGACCCGCGGCGGCGACGCTCCCGACGGCCGCAAAGTCAAAGGGACGATTCACTGGGTCTCCGCGCAGCACGCCGTCGACGCGGAGGTGCGGCTCTACGATCACCTGTTCAGCAAGGCCGACGTGGACGACGTGCCGGAGGGGCAGACGTACCTGGCGAACCTGAACACCGACTCACTCGTCGTGTTGAACCGGGCGAAACTCGAGCCGAGTCTGAAGACCGCGGCGGTCGGGGATAAGTTCCAGTTCGAGCGGTTGGGGTATTTCTGCGTCGACAAGGATTCGGCACCGGGCACGCTGGTTTTCAATCGCGCGGTGACGCTGCGAGACACGTGGGCGAAGATGCAAAAGAAGAAATGAATCACGAAAGCACGAAATACGAAATCACGAAAAAGACAATCAACCGGTCGTTTTCGTGATTTCGTATTTCGCGCTTTCGTGATTCGGTATTGGAGTCTTATATGGACACGATCACCGTCGCCGAGGCGCGTAAGGTCGAGGCCGTCGGCCGGAAGGTGCGCCTGCTCGGTTGGGTCCGCACCCGCCGCGACTCCAAGGGCGGGTTCAGCTTCATCGAACTCAACGACGGCTCCTCTCAGGGCAACGTCCAGGTCGTCGCCCCCGGTGAACTGGCCAACTACGAGAGCGTCGTCAAGCACCTGCCGACGGGGGCCAGCGTCGTCGTCGAGGGCGAAGTGAAAGCGTCGCCGGCCAAAGGTCAGGCGACGGAAGTCCATGCCGCGAAAGTCGAACTCGTCGGCGGCGCCGACCCGGAGTCGTACCCGCTCCAGAAGAAGGGCCACACGTTCGAATTCCTGCGGACGATCGCCCACCTGCGGCCGCGGACGAACACGTTCGGCGCCATCGCCCGGTTGCGCAACCAGGTTAGCAAATCGATCCACGATTTCTTCCAGGAGCAGGGCTTCCTCTACATCCACACGCCGATCATCACGGCGAGCGACTGCGAGGGCGCGGGGGCACTCTTCCGCGTGACGACGATCGATCCCGACAAGCCGCCCCGCGGCGAAGCCGGCGTCGATTTCACGAAGGACTTCTTCCACCGGCCGACGTACCTGACCGTCAGCGGCCAGTTGCAGGTCGAGGCGTTCGCGTGTTCGCTCGGCAAGGTCTACACGTTCGGGCCGACCTTTCGTGCGGAGAACTCGAACACGCCGCGACACCTCGCCGAGTTCTGGATGGTCGAGCCGGAGATGGCCTTCTACGACCTGAACGACAACATGGCGCTCGCCGAGGCGTTCCTGAAACGCGTCATCAAGGACGCGACGGAACGTTGCTCGGACGACATGAAGTTCTTCCAGGAACGGATCGACAAGGAGGTCTTTGCCCGACTGGAAAACGTGCTCAATAACCCGTTCCGCCGGCTGCCGTACACGGAGGCGATCGACATCCTGACGAAGTCCGGCAAGACCTGGGAGTTTCCGGTCGCCTGGGGCAAGGACCTGCAAGCGGAGCACGAGAAGTTTCTGACCGAGCAGCACTTCAAGAGCCCGGTGATCCTGTACGACTACCCGCGGACGATCAAGCCGTTCTACATGCGGGTCAACGACGACGGCAAAACCGTGCGGGCGATGGACGTGCTCGTCCCCGGCGTCGGCGAGATCATCGGCGGCAGCCAACGTGAGGAACGCCTCGATGTGCTCGAAGGTCGCATGAAGGACCAGGGCCTGCACCCGGAAGACTACAGCTGGTACCTCGATCTGCGGCGGTACGGGACGGTGCCGCACTCCGGTTTCGGCCTCGGCCTCGAGCGGACGCTGCTCTTCTTAAGCGGCATGGCGAACATCCGCGACGTGATCCCGTTCCCGCGCACGCCGGGCAGCGCGGAGTATTGAAGCGCGCCGCGCAACGATCTCCGAGAAAGAGCATCTTTCGTCCACGATCTGGACGTCGACGCGACGGGGCGAATCGGCCGCCGCCGGAAGCGGGTCCTATACCAATTCCATGAGACGTGCCGGCGAAACGGACGCCCGTGCTGACGCAGAACCGGCCGCAGCCGCGCCCGCGGAACCGCCTCCGAGCAACGACCGACTCCGAATCCTCGCGCTCGTCGCCGTTACCGTCGGCCTCATCGCCCTGTGCGTATTGCTCGCGGTGCCGTTCCTGCCCGCGATCACCTGGGGCGTCGCGCTCGCCATCCTCGCCTGGCCGATGCACCGCTGGATCGTAACCCGCATCGAATCGCCCGGGCTGTCTGCCGGCGTCAGTACGCTCGTCGTCGTGGCCGTGATCATCGGGCCGGGGCTGTTAGTCGGGTATCAACTCACCCAGGAGGCGGCGGCCGCGGCCGCACGCGCTCAGGCGGAACAGTCCTCGGGCGGCTGGCGTGAGAAGGTGGCGAGCATTCCCGGCGTCGGCCGCGTCCTCGAGTGGACGGACCGGCTGGGCTTGGACGTCGAGTCCGAGGCGTACAACCTGCTCGGCTCGACGCTGCGGAACGCCGCCGGCCTGGCCCAGGGCTCGGCGGAGGCGGTCGTCCAATTCCTGGCCGCGGTGTTCGTCCTCTTTTACGCCTTCCGCGACCGGGCGGTGCTGGTCCGCGGCGTCCGCGGGCTCTTGCCGTTGACCAAGGAGGAGACCGACCGCGTCTTCGTCCGCGTCGCCGGCTCGGTCCACGCCAACCTCTACGCCAACGTCCTGACCAGCCTGATCGACTCCGTCGGCTTCGGCGTGCTGTTCTGGCTGGTTGGGCTACCGGCGCCCGTCCTGTGGGCGTTCGTGCTCTTCATTCTCAGCCTACTGCCCATCGTCGGCGCGGGCTTCGTCTGGATCCCCGCCGCCGTTTATCTCGCGATGACGGGTCGGTGGCTGGCGGCCGCCGGCATCGTCGCGTGGGGCACGTTGTGCTTCGTGTTCGTGGACAACCTGCTCTACATGCGCCTGGTCGGCGAGCGGATGCGCATGCACGACGTGCTCGCCTTGATCTCCTTCTTCGGGGGCATCGCGGTCTTCGGCATGTCGGGCATGATCCTCGGGCCGACCATCGTCGCGGTGACCATGGCCTTGCTGGAGGTCTGGAAAGTCCGCATGTCCGGCGAGCCCGATTCGGCACCGGCGACTTGACGCCCGGCACTCGCCCGCGGCAGGGACAACGGTTAGAGTGGACGGGACGGCCGAGCAGTCCCCAGCCGATTCGGCCGGCGGACAAACAATTCTGAGACATTTCGCCCCCCTCGCGCCATTAACAGTCGGTGGCCCGTAAACCGGAGGCACCCGTGACCGACGTCCCCGGCGGGACCATCCTCGATCACCTTTACCGGACGGCCGGCGCGGCCGCTCTCGCCGGGCGGACGGACGCCGACTTACTTCGGCACGTCCTCGAGGCGCCGGGCGCCGGGGCGGAGGCGGCGTTTGCCGTGCTGCTGCATCGACATGGCCCGCTCGTCTATCGCACCTGTCGGGCGGCGGTGCGCGACACGCACGACGCCGAAGATGCGTTTCAGGCAACCTCTCTGGTGTTAGCACGAAAGGTCCGGTCGCTGCGCGTGCGCGGCGATCTGGGGCCCTGGTTCTACGAGGTCGCCCGTCGCATCTCGGCCCACGCCCGCGCCGCCGCGGCGCGGCGCCGGAAGCAAGAACAGCAGGCCGCCGCCATCAGAGCCGGAAGCGTAAGCGACGGGACAAACAGCGACTCCGAAATTGCCTCCCTGGTCCACGACGCGGTCGGCCGGTTGTCGCAGCGGTTTCGCGCGGCCGTCGTCCTCTGCGACCTGGAAGGCCTGAGTTACCGGGAAGCCGCCGGCCGACTCGGGTGGACATTGCCGACGGTCCGCAACCGACTGGCGCGCGGACGACTGCGATTGCGAACCGTCCTGCGGCGAGCCGGGCTCGCCCCCGAGTCCGCGGCGCTCGCCACCGCGACGGCGCCCGCGCTCCCACGCGCCCTCGCTATGGCGACCGCGCGCGCCGCGGCGCGGGTCGCGACAGGTTCGGCCGGAGGCGTCCGCGAATCAGTTCTGGCACTCGTGAACGGAGGGTTGCACGCGATGCTGATCGCCAAGTTGAAGACTGTGGGACTGTCGATGCTCGCCGTGGCCGTGCTCGTCGCCGGGGCGTACGGTTTGGGCGCGCAAGCGCCGGCCGAACGGCCGAACCACGTAAAAGAGAGGCGGGTCGGCCAGGCCCCCGCACCGCCCGCCCCGGTGCCAGAAGAGCCGCGGATGTCCACCGAGAAATTGGTGGCCAAGCTTAACGAGCCAGTCAATATCGACAAGGAGATCGAGAATTCGTCGCTCAAGGACGTGCTGTCGTTTCTGACCGACCAGTACGGAGTGCGCTTCATCGTCAATGTGCAAGCTGTTCGAGACTCCCGATGATAGCGGTGAGTTCTCGGCCGTCGACCCAAGCGAACCCGTGACCCGTGAAGCCGGATGATGACACCTCGACCGACAACTTCACGTCGCCGCCGCACGGCAAGTCTTTTTGGACGTAGTCCACCGCTTCGATGTCCAACCTGTCGTCGCCTTGTCGGATGACCATCCGCTTCACTCGGAACATCGGTGAAGATCAACGGCCGATTCAATGAGTCGACTTCGGTGTTATACGCTCCACCGATATGGCTCATATCCATAATACTTCG
Organism: Gemmataceae bacterium; assembly: GCA_035494815.1. Classification (GTDB taxonomy): domain Bacteria; phylum Planctomycetota; class Planctomycetia; order Gemmatales; family Gemmataceae; genus DATJGQ01. Next base: position 1,754 of record DATJGQ010000392.1, on the reverse strand, counting down.
GCCGGTCGTCGAGCCGCACGTGTAATCAGGCGACGCCAGCGACGGCGGGCCATCGCCTCGCCGACCGCCTGCCAGAGCGCGTGCCGCTGCCGCTCCGGTGCGTGTGGCACAACCCCGCCATATGCTCGTAGTGCGACGGCTCGGCCTCGGGCCGCGGTACGACCATGATGGCATCCCCGCAGAGGTTGGCGAATACGGCGACGTTGCTTTGGTCCGCGCCGCCGAAATTGTCGGCAAACGCCTCCGGCTCTCGTGCAGACCGAACGGAGCACCGAATGGATTCTCAATTCTTAGAGCCTCAACCGAACGCCCTTCCGCTCAAGCCAGCGCACTCCCATCACACAGATCCAAACGAAGACCACGAAGACGACGATCGCAAACCATGCGGGGGCGTCCTTCGGCGAGAAGAGCTTCAGCGGTCGACCAACGATGTAGTGCAGCAGGTACGCGACGAGAGCGTTCTCGCCGAGCGTTTGCAACAGACGCGACTGCAGCCGGCCGACATCGCAGGCGAGGACAAAGGCGGCGAGTGTCGCCAGTGAGAAACCGGCGGCGAAAGCCAGGTACGAGACACTACTGGCGCGTTGGCTCATTGTGAAAATGTCCGCCGAGTCGGTCGGCGGCATCAGGGGCGGCGCGGCCAATCGCCATCCGAAATCGGCCGCGGTCGACGACGGCTGACGCACGCACGACAGCCCATATCCGCAGCCCATCAGGACGAGACCCAGGACCGCGAACCAGACGGCCCGAACGGCCGGCGCGCGGGCCGTTGTCAAGTCGTAGGCGAGCGTGCCGACCATAAAGGGGATCGTCCAGGTCAGGAAGCCGAGCGGGCCGCCGTCGATGCCCGGCCGCGCCATGACCCACGTGTAGTAGCCGAAGCCGGAAAGCGCGAGATGAAGCACGCCGGAAAACACGGCGAACGCGGTGCGCTCCCACGCGGCCCCGGCGATCACCGGCATCACCCACAACGTCGTCACGCCCAGATGCACGAGCGTTTGAAAGTAATTCCGCTGGAACGCGGTGGCGAAGAACCCGCGTATGCCGAGCGCCTGGAGTTCCGCCCAACTCCGCGGGGCACTGTCGAGCCCGTAGACGAACAGGCCGATGACGAGCAGGCCGAGGCAGCGTTGGAGGAGATGGCCGTACGCCGACCGTGGGCCGTCGCACTTGAGTCGGCGCACGACGGTCAGCCGGCACGCGAACCCGGCCGCGAGGAAGAACTGCGGCATCACCATGTCGGCGTATGTGACGTAGGTCGTGACCACGCCATCGTCCATTGCGTAGGCCGCATGATGCCGCAAAAACTCCGGCGTCACCTGGAAGTGACCGAGGAAGTTCACCACGTACATGCCGAGGACGGCGAAGCCGCGGAACTGGTCGAGGGAAGCCAGCCGCGCCGGCGACGCGGACCGCCGCAACCCCGAGACGGATTTGTCATCCGCAGCGGGCACGCCGCGGTCGGCATCGGTCACCTGTTGGCTCATCGCGTCACGACGATGTTCACCGGCGCCATGCCCGGCGTCACTTCCTGCCGCAGCGGCGTCTTGCTCAGGTCGCGATAGGCTTCGGCGAACCGCGGCTTCTTGGGCACCTCGCGGGGAACGCCCGGCTTATCCTCGTTGCGATAGTTGCCTCTGCCGACGAACACAGTGCCGTAGACGTCGAGATCTTCGAGAATTACGCGGTGATGACCGGCGATCGCGCCCGGCTGATTGGGCGCAAACGTCAGCGTGAATTTGCCTTCGGCGTCC
>DATJGQ010000391.1:0-8080 GCA_035494815.1 Gemmataceae bacterium | reverse complement strand
AGTCTTGACCAGGTCTTCGACCAGAGCCGCCATCGCCTTGTCAAGCGTCGGCAGCCGCTGGCCTTTAAGCTGCGTGAAGATGTTCTGGTGCATGTCCCAGCCGCCGAGATCGACTTCAACGCAAACGGCGCCATTGTCAATCAGCTTGCGGGCGAGGAGACAGCCGCGGCCGAAGTTGTTGTTGCCGTATCGCTCGACGTCACCGCGCTCCTTGTCGAGCTTGAACGCCTGGCTTGCCGAACCGACGACGAGGCTGAACGCCTTGTCGTAGATGTCCGCGTGGTTCTTGGCAAACTCGTTTTCTTTGATCTTCGGATTGCCATTGCCGCCTTTGAGGCTGCGAATGAAGCCGCCTTCGATCTCCTTGAACATCTCATGCCGCCGCTGCATGTTCACGTCGTTCGGCGTGCCCATGTTCTCGGGCGGCTGGCCGGGATTCTGGACCGTGAAAGGCGCGTACGTCATACCGAGGAAGCCCGGGCCGATGCCCGCCGCGCCGCCGCCGATTCCGATGAATGCGGGCATGGGCAGGTCCTTCGCGGCCAGCTGCTGGGCGACCACCGAGCCGATGTGCGGGAACTGCGTGAGCGGATTGGGCGAGCGACCCGTGGACATCAGGACGGTCCCACGGCGGTGATCGCCCTCGGCCGTCTTCAACGACCGCACGACCGCCAAGTGCTTCATCTGCTTGGCAACGAGCGGCAGGTGTTCACTGATTTCCACGCCGGACGCTGTGGTCTTGATCGGCTTGAACTCGCCGGCGTTCGGCGAACCGGGTTTGAGGTCCCAAAGGTCGATCGTGCTCGGCCCGCCGGACATCCACAGGATGATGAGGTTCTTGTGTTTTTTCTTGAGGTCCGGGGCGGCCGCGCGGAGCGACTGCATGAAACTTATGCCGGGCACGGCCAGGGCGGACAGGCCGGCGACGTGTCCCAGAAAGTGACGGCGGGTCGGGTTCAGGTGCTCACCCCACATCGCGGTTCCCCCGGGCGGCTGGGAAAGGCCATCACTGTCGCCGACACGGCCGGCGGCTGTCAACCGGCAACGTCACGGTTCAAGCATAGTTCTAGAAATAAGACGCGGTTTGGTCGGCACAAGTTCCCCAAGGCGACAAAAAAACCGACTTTTCGGGCATTGCCGCCCGTGATTGGCAGGCCGGATGCTTGGCCGCCGGGGCCGGTTAGAATGGGACAATATCCCTCCCGCCTCCTCGCTTGGAGCGACCTCGCCGCATGCCCGTTCCGAATCCCCCTGAACCGATCCCCGTCGCTCGGCCGGCCGCGGAGGCCGACGTGCAGGCCGTCCGAGATCTCGCCGCCGCCTATCAGCGACTGACCGCCGAAATCGGCAAGGTCATCGTCGGCCAGAATAAAGTGATCGAACAGCTGCTGATGAGCCTGTTCAGTCGCGGGCATTGCCTCCTCGTCGGCGTCCCCGGATTGGCGAAGACGTTGCTCGTCAGTACCGTTTCGAAGGTGCTGAACCTTTCGTTCAAGCGCATACAATTCACGCCCGACCTGATGCCGTCGGACATCACCGGGACAGACATTCTCCAGGACGATCCCGAGACGGGCCGCCGGCGGTTTGTGTTTCTTCCCGGCCCGGTGTTCGCCAACATGATCCTGGCGGACGAGATCAACCGCACGCCGCCAAAGACGCAGGCCGCGCTGTTGGAGGCGATGCAAGAGCGTCAGATTACTGCGGGTGCGCAGACTTATCGGCTTCCCGATCCGTTCTTCGTGCTGGCCACGCAGAACCCGATCGAGCAAGAAGGGACATATCCGCTGCCGGAGGCCCAGCTCGACCGCTTCATGTTCCACATCACGGTGAGCTACCCGTCGCGGGCCGAGGAGGTCGAAATCACCCAGCGGACGACGAGCGTCCTCAAGCCGGAACTCTCGCCGTTCCTCGACGGGCCGGCCATCCTGCGACTGCAGGAGGTCGTGCGGCAGGTGGTCGTCGCCGACCACGTGTTCAACTACGCGGTCGATCTCGCCCGGATGTCGCGGCCGCGGGAGGCGGAGGCGCCGAAGTTCGTCCCCGAACTGCTCGCCTGGGGGGCAGGTCCGCGGGCGAGTCAGTATCTGATTCTCGGGGCGAAGGCTCGTGCCATCCTCTACGGCCGGCTACACGCCACGACCGAAGACGTCCGCGAAGTCGCCCACCCGGTCTTGCGGCACCGCCTGATTACGACGTTCAACGCCGACGCGGACGGCGTCACGACAGACATGGTGATCGGCCGACTGCTGGACGCGATGCCGGCGCACCGAGACGTGCCCGTAAAGGCGCGGTTGGCCTGACGATGCCTCTTCCCTTCGACCCGTCGACCCTCGCCCGCTACGGCGGCCTCGGCTTCGTCGCCAAGTCCGTCGTGGAAGGGTTCCTCACCGGCGTCCACAAGAGCCCGTACAAGGGCTACAGCGTCGAGTTCGCCGAGCACCGGCAGTACTATCCGGGCGACGAGATTCGACACATCGATTGGCGCGTCCTCGGCAAGACGGACCGCTACTATATCAAGGAGTATGAGGAGGAGACGAACCTCAAGGCGTACCTGCTCGTGGACGCGAGCGGGAGCATGGCGTACCGCGGGAAGCACCGTAGCAAGTACGAGTACGCACAACACGTCGCTGCGTGCCTCGCTTATCTGATGTTGCAACAGCTGGACGCGGTGGGCCTCGTCACACTCGACACGCGGATTCGCCAAGTATTACCGCCGCGGGCGAATTCGAAGCACTTGCTCCGCATCCTCCGCGTACTCGAGCACACCCACCCGGGCGGCGAGACGGCCCTGGCCCCGCTGTTTCACGAGCTCGCCGCCAATCACCTCCGGCGGCGGGGGCTCGTCATCGTTTTGTCGGATTGTTTCGACGACGTGACCGACCTCCTGCGGGCGATCCGGCATTTCCGGCACCGCAAGCATGAGGTGATCCTCTTTCACGTCCTCGCCAAGGAGGAGATCGAATTCCCGTTCCAGCGGCTGACGCAGTTCCACGACCTGGAATCCGCGCCGCACAAGTTGCTCGTCGACCCGGCCCGGCTGCGGCGCGAATACCTGGAACGGTTCGACGAATTCTGCCAGACTCTGCGCGACCGCGTCCGTGCGATCGGGGTCGATTACCACCTGTTGCGGACCGACGCGCCGGTCGACCGGGCGCTCGGCATCTATCTGAGCAAACGGCAGCGCTGAGAGACGTTTCTCGTGCCTATCACCCTCCTGAACGCCGCGCTGCTCTTCGGCCTGGTCGCCGTCGTCATCCCGCCCATCATCCATCTGCTCAACCGCAAGCGGTTCGAGGTTGTCCGTTGGGGTGCCATGCGGTTCCTGCAAGTCAGCGAGCGGACGCGGCGGCGGGTGTTCTTGGAAGAACTGCTACTGATGCTCGTTCGCATGGGGCTGATCGCCGTAATGGTGCTGGCACTGGCGGCGCCGGCGGACCGGTCGGGCTGGTTTCGACTGTTCGGCGACCGGGGCTCACGGGACGTCGTAGTGATCTTTGACGGCTCATATAGCATGGCGTACGCCGGGAAGTCCGGTACGGCCCACGCGGCGGCGCAGAAGTGGGCACTCGATTTGCTCGACGACCTCGGCCCCGGTGACGGCGTTGCGGTCCTGCAGGCCAAGCAACAGGTGTTGGCGCCCGTGGCCGAGCCGACGAGCGATTTTGATCTGGTCCGCTCGGCAATCCGCACGCTTTCCGCCCCGCGTGGCGGCTGCGACTGGCCGGCTGCCCTTCAAGCGGCGACGCGCTGTTTCGCGAAGAGTACCAAACTGCAACGGGAGATCGTTCTGCTGACCGACGGGCAGCGCCACGGCTGGGCCGACGATGCAACTTTTCTGCGCTGGGAACTGCTAGCCGGACAGCAGTCCGACGGCGATCGGCCGCGGATTTGGGTGGTCAACCTCGACCCGAATCGGCCTGCGGCGCCGGCGAATTGGTCACTGGCGCCGTTGCGGGCCAGCCGCGCGGTCGCGGCGGTCGGCCAACACGTCCGCTTTCTGACTGGGCTGGAGCGGCACGGGGAAGGGGAATTGGCGGTACCGCAACGCGTTAAGTTGGAAGTGGACGGCCGGGCCGCGGGGGACGTGCCTCCGGTCGCTTACGCTCCCGGCTCGCGGGCGAACGAAAAAGAACGGCTCCCGCTGACGGTCCGCCAGCGGTTCACGGCGGCGGGCTCGCATTTAGTAACGGTGCAATTCGACGGCGACCCGTTGCCGGGAGACAACCGGCAGGATTACGCGGTCGAGGTGTTACCGGCGTTGCCGGTTCTGCTGGTGGATGGCGACCCCGACCCGGACGCGACTCGCCGAGGCGTGGATTTTCTCCGCGACGCGCTCGCGCCGGCGCGGGACCCGTCGCCTTCGGTCGTCGCCCGGGTCGTTTCCATTGCCGACTTCGCGCCGGACCTGCTGACGCGCGACGTCGCGGGCGGCGGGACCGTCCCGCGCGTCGCCGTCCTGTCGAACGTCGCCCGATTCACGCCGGCGCAGGAGGCCGCGATCGGCAAGTTCGTCGCCGACGGCGGCGGCCTGCTCGTGACGCTGGGCGACCGTGTCGATAGCCGACATTACAACCAATTCCTGTATCGGGGCGGCCGGGGTTGGTTGCCCGCCGCCGTGCTTGAAACGGTCGGCGACGTGAACGACACCGCCCGCGCCGCACAGCCGCTCGCCACGACGTTATTCCATCCGGCACTGGAACTGTTCCGGGAATCCGTCCCTGGCGGCCTGGCCGATGCTCGGTTTCCGCGGCGATGGACGCTGAAAACGGAGGCGGCCGACAACGCCGTCGCCATCGCCCGGCTGACCGGCGACACGCCTCTCTTTGTCGAGCGGCCCTATCAGTCCGGCCGCGTGCTCCTGTCGTCGGTGCCGCTCGACAACTCGTGGCGAACGAACCTGATCGAACTGCCCGCGTTTGCCCCGCTCGCGCACGAGTTGGTGTTCTACCTGGCGGCCGCTCGGTCGGCGGCAGGCAACCTGAACCCGGGACAGCCGATTCGCTTCCCACTGCCGAAGGACGCCTCGACAGACGGCTGGACAATCCAGCCGCCCGACGGCGAGCCGAAGCCACTCGCGGCGACCGACGGGCAGCTTGTGTTCGACGACACCCGGGAACCGGGCGTTTACCGGGTCGTCCACGCGGCGACGGCGCAGACGCGGTACTTCGTCGTGCAAGCCGACGCCCGCGAGTCGGACCTGACGCCGGCCTCCGACACCGACCGCGAACGGATCCGCAAACTTTTCCCGACGCTCGTCTACACGAACGACCGGCGGGAGGTCATCGACGGCCTGCTGCGGTCGCCGCAGCCCACCGAACTGTGGTGGCTGGTCATGCTCGCCGTGATCGGGCTGTTGGGCGTCGAGGTGTGGCTGACGCGGCGTCGGGCTCAGGCGGCGCTCGCGTAGGCTAGGGTAATCCCGCCCATTTCCGGCCGGCCCATTCGAGCGTCAACAGGGCGACGAAAAGAAACAGCGTCGGCCACGACCGCCAGAGCTTCATCTCCGCCCGCTCCGTCCGCGTCGCCTGCCGTTGTTTGAGCAAGTCGGCGAGCCCGCCCGCGGTTTCCGGTGTGAAGACCTTTCCGCCGCTCTTGGCCGCCAGTTCTTCGAGCAGCGGCAAGTTCAGCGCCAGTTCGTTCATCTCCGTCGTCTCGCGGGGCGAGACGGCGAACGGCGCTCGAAGCGGGCCCGGCCGTCCGTCGGCGCCGACGGCAATTGCCTGTTCGCCCAAGTCAGGAATCGCCAATTCGGCGACATATTGTCCCGGCGGCAAATCGCGCAACTTCGCCTCGAGTTCGCGCGGCCGTGATTCGGGCTGCGTCAGGCCCGTCAGTGTGACCGCTTCATCGACTTTCCCGGGCCTCTGCCGAAACACACGGACCGCCGCCAGCGCGTTCGGCGGCAGCTTCTTTGCCGTTTCGCTCAGCCGCACCACCAATTCGACGTCCTGTCCCTGTGGCACCGCCGGCTTTCGCGGGCCGAACCGCAGGAATTCGTTGCCCACGAGCAGCGGCTTATCCGACGCCGCCCAACGGATCGCCTGGCCCCAGAAGCGGTGGTGATAGGTGTCGCCGGCCTTGAACCGCCACCGCCAGGTGCTTTCCAGCCCGACATAGAGGACGCGGCCGAATCCGTAGTTCTGGCGGACGATCAGGCCCGGGACTTTATCCCGGCCCTCGCCGACCGGGTCGAGGTTGTCGCCGCCGAGCGTCGCAAGCACCGTCGCGCCAGGTTTGGCTTTGCCGATCATGGCCCAGTAATGCCAGGGCAGGGAGGCCCAGCGGCGCTCGCTCTCCTCGGGTGTCGACTCCATCTGCAGAAATCCCGCCAGCTTGCCTTCGGCGGTCGGAACGACGGGGAACCCTTCGGCGGAGCGAATCGGCCGCGGCTCGGTGATCGGCAAAAGCTTTGTCAGCGGGTCCGCGGCAGGGTCGGCACCGAAGAACGCCGCCGGCATCGCCCGTTGGCCGGCGAGCACTATCAGCGTGCCGCCGCGCTCGCCGACGTACCGTTCGAGCCGGACGCGATCGTCGAGCGACAGTTGCTCCTGCGTCACGTCGCCGAGAATGACGCAGTCGTAGGCGTCCAATGCTTCGGCTTCGGACGGAAGGTGTCGCGCCGGGTATCCGAGCCGGGCGACGTCGCTCTCCGACAAACGGCCGGTGCGGGGCTGGGCGAAGACGACACTCTTCGTTTCGGTGCCGTGATCGCGGGCGAGCGCGCTGGCCAGGTAGTGGTACTCCCAGCGGGCCTCGCCGTCGATCAACAGGACCTTGGCCTTGTCGTCGGCGACATTGATGGCGAGGGTGCGGGCGTTGTTCTCGGTCCGCATCTCCTCGGGGGCCGGCGTGGCGACGACGGTCAGCGGCTGCGTGCCCACTTCGTCCATGCGGACCTGGAAGCGGACGTTATACGCCCGGTCGACGCCGTCGTGCCGGACGCGCTCGACGAGGGGCGGGTGACCGGGTCGCCGCAACTCGACCGTCAGGCCGCGCTCGCTCAGCCCGTTCACCTGAACCCGGACTTCGGCGGCGACGTCGGACCCTTTGAACACCGACGTCGGCGCTTGCACGGCCGTCACGATGATGTCGGTCGGTGGCGTTTTCGAACCGATCGCGATCGGATAGACGGGGACATGCTGTCCGCCGAGTTCGGCGGCTTTCTCGACGGGCGAAGCGGGGTCGTTGTGTTGGCCGTCGGTCAAAAGGATCACGGCGAGCGTCGGCGCCCCGTCGGCCGCTCGCCCGAGGGCTCGCTCCATCGGACCACGGAGATTGGTGACCGAGCCAGACTCGCCCGCCGCCGCCAACGTCGCCAACTGGTCCGGCGCGAGTTCGCTCACCGAACCGGTGAAACCGATCAAGTCAACGCGGTGCCGATCGCCGAGCTGTCGCAAGAGATTCGGCCCATCATCGGAGAGCAGCCGCCGGGCGATCTGCGACCGCGTCAACTCTTCCGCCCGGCGGACGACTAGGTCGAACTGCTGCCGTTCCGCGTCGGGCGTGGCGCCGCCGCCGATCGGCCAGTTCACCTGGCCGGACTGCTCAGCGTCGCGGATCCAGGCGTCCAGTTTCTTGTCGTCGACAATGTCGGAAACCAGCTTGAGCGTACGAACGAGCTTGAGCTTATCGGCGAGCGGCCGCTGCGGGTCGGTGACGCCCATGCTGTCGGATCGGTCTAAGGCGACGACAACGCGCCCCGGGACGGTTTCCGTTTTCGTTCGTGAGAAGACCGGCTGAAAACCGATCAACGCGACGACGAGTCCGACCACCGCCGACCGCAGAGCGAACAGGGTCCGCGCGACCGTCGGCCGTACGAGGCGCAATTCCGTGCGATAAAGCCAGCCGACGAGGACGAGCGGCACGAGAGCGACGACGGCCGCCAGGATTTGCAGCGGCAGCGACGACTCGGCGAACCGCGGTTGGAAGAGGAGGGCGCCATCGCTGAACGGCAGGTCGATCCGAAGCATGAATACAGAGTAACCGCCGCGGCGCCTAGCGCACAGGGATTTGTGTGCCTCGCGCTCCGCTGCGCGTCGCGGCTAAACGTTTAGCCGCGACGCGCAGCGGAGCGCGGGCA
>DATJGQ010000390.1:0-5028 GCA_035494815.1 Gemmataceae bacterium | reverse complement strand
GCCCGCCGGCGATCTTCTGGCGACTGTCGGGTTTGATCACTTCGTCCGCTTGTGGGACGCCAAAACCGGACAAGAACTGCGAAGCTGGAGTGTCGACAAGGATTACAACATTGACATCGCGTTTTCTCCCGACGGGAAACTTCTTATCGCCGGCGGGTCAAAAATCCGCATTTGGAATACGGCGACCGCAGAACTGGTTCGGCAGCTGGACGACCGCGGTTCGACCTTCGCTTTCAGTCCAGACGGGAAGTTCCTGTTCTCCAACCGCCCCGGAGGGCTATCCATTTGGGAGATAGCGACGGGACGCTTGCAACGCGTTCTTGTTAACATGGGCAGCGCCCGCTCGTTCACGCCGGACGGACGGTCGGTCTTGGCCGGCCCCCGACTCGTCGAGCTGGCGACCGGAAAAGTCCGCGTGCATCTCGCCGGCCACGCCGCAGATAGCTGGATGGGTGCCGGCCCGATCAGTTCGGACGGCCGGACCGTGTCGTCGCTGGGCGGGGATGGCCTCTATTTTGTCTGGGACCTGACCGGCCTCGCCCCCGCCGGGCGGTTCGCAGCGGTCGCACTCTCCGCGGCCGAGCAGGAGGGACTCTGGCGGCTCCTCGCCGGCGACGACGCGGCCGTCGCGTATCGCGCCGGCTGGCGGCTCACGGCCGGCGACGATGCGTCGGTCGCCTTTCTGCGCGACCGTCTCGCGCCGGTAACGCGCGATATCGGCCGGCTCATCGACCGACTCGTCGCCGACCTCGCCGCGGCCGACGAAGCTGCTCGTCAGGCAGCCACCGAGCAGTTGGAGAGTCTCGGCGAGTTGGCCGCGCCGGCGCTGCGAGCCGCGCTGTCAAATTCGAACGGCGAAGCACGGGACCGATTGGAGTACCTTCTGCCGGAGGCCGAGCGGCCGGTGCCGACAGGCGAGCGAATTCGTGGTATCCGTGCGATCGAGATTCTGGAACGAATCGGCACCCCGGCCGCTCGTGCAGCGTTGGCGACGCTTGCCGACGGACATCCGGAAGCGGCGCTCACGCGCGAAGCGGCCAGTTCCAGCCGCCGGCTCGAACGGCGATCAGACCGCCGCTAAGTACGCCCTTTTGCCTCGCCGTGCCGGTACTTCAGCACCCGCACCGCCTCGATCGTGATCAGGCCTTCGCCGACCGCGGCGTCCAGGAACGGCAGCATTGCCGCGATTTTCTCGGCACTGTCGACGATCTCCACCAGGATCGGCAGGTCGGTCGACAGCTCCAACAGTTTGGTCGTGTGCACCCGGCTGGTGGCGCCGAAACCCATTGCGCCGCGCAACACCGTCGCGCCAGCGAGGCCGAGTTCGCGGGCCTTTAAGACGATCGCCCTGTAAAGTGGATGCCCCTCCCAGACGTCCGACTCGCCGATGAAGACGCGGAGCAACTGGCCGTCTTCGCTGAGCTTCATCACGGGGAACTCCTCGGGCGAGGGCAATGTAGACAGGTCGGCAATCGGTCCGGGTACGGCGAGGCGTCGACCGGCATCGCCGGCGGCCGCACCTTCGTGGCGATAAACCAGGACGTGGCCGCGCTCCAGCGTGACGAGCCCTTCCGCGACGATCGCCGCGACGCTCGCCAGAAACACGCCGATCGATTGCGGGGCGTCCACGAACTCGACGATGACCGGCACCCGCTCGGCCAGCGCCCACGAAGACGACTCCAACAATCGGCCCGTCACGTCGAGACCCATCACGCCACGGAGCACCGTCGCACCGGCGAGTCCGTCGTGGCGGGCGCGCTCGACCAGCGCGTCCGTCGCACTCCGCCACCAGCCATACTTGTCAGTACTCCGCAGGTGCACGCGGAGGAGCGTCTGCTCGCCTTCGAGTTTCATGCTACCGCACCCGGCCGAGATAAACGCCGTAGCGGACCGCCAGGAAACCGAGGAAGACGCTCAGCGCGACGTACGCCGCGGCCGTCAGCGTGTCCCCGTCGCGCAAGAGGCCGCTCGCCTCATACTCGAACGTCGAGAACGTCGTGTACGCCCCCGTGAACCCGACGCCGACGAGCAACTTCAGGTCGTCGCTTTGCAGCCAGGCGGTTTCGCTCAACGCCAGCTTCTCACCCAGCGTCGTCATGAACCAACCCAGGAACAGGCTGCCGCTGACATTGATGAACAGCGTGCCCCACGGGAAGGCGCCGCCAAACCAGCGGCCGAACCAGACGCCGACGCCGTACCGGGCGACGCCGCCGATCGCCGAGCCGGCGGCCACGAGCAGGATCTGACCAAGCGTCCGCACGATTCTCGCCCCCCATGTCAGCGGCCGGGACATGGAAAAACCCCGGCCGGAACTTGCGTCCCGGCCGGGGTTCGATAAGCCGCGCACACCCCTACCGCGACGCGGGTCCGGTAGGAGTTATCAGCCCCGGCCACCCGGGGCGGTTCATGGCGAACTCCATCGCCGATGGCTTAGTGTGACCGGTTATGCCGAAAGTATCAAGCCGTCGGGGGTCTTTTCGCATCCGGCCCGACCCGCCGGCCACAAAGCTTGCCCCTACCCGACGGACGGTTTACACTCGCTTGCACCTCCCGTCTTGCGAGGCCCGCCTCATGAAGGCGATGCTCTTGCCCTCCGCCCTGGCCGCGGCACCGTACCAGTACCTGACGACGTTCCTCGTCAACGGGACGGTCGCCATCGACGCCGGCAGCCTCGGCCTGTACGGTTCGCCCGAGGAGCAGTCGCGCGTGCGGCACGTCTTCCTGACGCACGCCCACATGGACCACGTCGCGAGCCTGCCGATCTTTCTCGAGAACGTCTCCGACGATTCGGTCCATTGCCCGACGGTCTACGCCCCGGCCGAAGTGCTCGAAGTCGTCCGCAGCGATCTGTTGAACGACCGCGTTTTTCCGGATTTCGAACGGCTCTCGCGGGCCGGGCCGCCGCTCGTCAAGCTGGAAACGCTAACGCCCGGCCGACCGGTGCAGATCGCAGACCTAAGCGTCACGGCGGTCGCGGTCGATCACGTCGTGCCGACCTTCGGCTATGTCGTCAGTGACGCGACATCGGCGTTCGTGTTCGTCACGGACACCGGGCCGACCGTGGCAATTTGGGAGCTGGCCCGCCGCACCCCAAACCTGCGAGCCGTCTTCCTCGAAGTCACCTTTCCGGAGGACCAAGCGTGGCTGGCGGTCGTCGCCAAGCATTTGACGCCGAACCTCTTCGCGGGCGAAATCCGCAAACTGCCGGCCGGTGTGGCGGTGTACGCGATTCATCTCAAAGCCCGGTGTCTCGATCGAGTGCGAGCGGAGATCGCCGACCTTAATCTTGCCCAGCTCACCATCCTGGATCCCGGTCGCGAAGTGACGATTTGATGATGCCGCGAGAATTGGTCGCTCGCCGCCCGCCGTTTTTCACTTTTTCGCGAAAAAACAGTTGCCGTCTCGGCCGCGGGTACTTATAGTTCCAACAGTTGGGTGAGTATCTTATCCAGAGTGGCTGAGGGTATAGGCCCTAAGAAGCCACAGCAACCGGTTCCGCCGATTACCGCACGCTTCGACCCGCGGTAGGCAACGGAACGCTGGTGCTAACTCCTACCTGCCGACCTCTCGGGGTGCGGCGGGAGAGATAAGATCGAGCAGTAACGCTCGCCTCTTGTTCTCTAACCCAACGGCCGAGGCCGCCCAGCCTCATCGCCGTTCTCCCCTGGACGATACCCACCGTTTTACCTTTGTCATGGGTCCTTCGTCATTGGTCAAAAGCCAATGAGGGGACAAAGGAGAAAACGGCCGTGTCGACCTCCAACCCGCTCGTCAAAGGTCTGACGTGTCGCGTCTGCGGCAAGCACTACGACGCCGCCCCGATCAACTTTTGTACCGACGACTTCGGCCCGCTCGAAGCTGAGTACGACTACCCCGCGATCCGCGAAGTCCTCAGCCGTGAAAAGATCGAGAGCCGGCCGTGGAACATGTGGCGGTACGCCGAGCTGTTGCCGCTCGACGGCGAACCGACCGTGGGTCTGCACGCCGGCGGCACCCCGCTGGTCAGAGCCGATCGCCTGGCGGAAGCGCTCGGCGTCCAGAAGCTGTGGGTCAAGAACGACGCGGTCAACTTTCCGACGCTGTCCTTCAAGGATCGCGTCGTCGCCGTGGCCCTGTCGAAGGCGAAGGAGTTCGGCTTCGACACAGTCGGTTGCGCGTCGACGGGTAATCTGGCGAACAGCGTCGCCGCCAACGCCGCTGCCGCGGGGCTGGACGCGTACATCTTCGTGCCGGCCGATCTGGAACGGGCGAAGGTGCTCGGCACGAGCGTCTACGGCGCAAACGTCATCGGCGTCACCGGCACCTACGACGAAGTCAACCGCCTCGCCACGCAGGTCGCGTTCAAGTACGGCTGGGGGTTTGTGAACATCAACCTGCGGCCGTATTACGCCGAAGGGTCCAAGACGTTCGGGTTCGAAATCGCCGAGCAGCTCGGTTGGCGGATCCCCCAGCATGTGGTGTCGCCGATGGCCGGCGGCGCCTTGATCGGCAAGATTCACAAGGCGTTCAAGGAGTTGGCTGCGGTCGGCCTCGTCGAAGGCCGCAACTGCTCGATGCACGGCGCCCAGGCGACCGGTTGCAACCCGATCTCCGACGCCGTCAAGACCGGCAAGGAAAACCACCGCCCGGTCCGCAAGCCGAACACGATCGCCAAGTCGCTCGCGATCGGCGACCCCGCCGACGGCTATTTTGCCGCGAAGCTCATTCGCGAGACCGGCGGCTGGGCCGAGGACGTGTCCGACCGCGAAATCAGCGAGTGCATGGCTCTGCTGGCCAAGACTGAAGGCATCTTCGCCGAAACGGCCGGCGGCGTGACCCTCGCAGTGGCGAAAAAGCTCATCGAGCAGGGCCGCATCGGCCGCAACGAGGAGATCGTCATCTGCATCACCGGCAACGGCCTCAAGACGCAGGACGCGATCACCGGCGTCGTCGAGGAGCCGGCGATCATCCGCCCGACGCTCGAAGCATTCGACGCTTTGGGGGCGTACACCACTGAGCCGGCGCTCGCCTAACCGGTTCGCGACGCTT
>DATJGQ010000389.1:0-5737 GCA_035494815.1 Gemmataceae bacterium | reverse complement strand
GGGGGCGCGGCCCCGGCGAAAAGTGTTTTTGCCGTTCTACTTACCCCTCGCCCGGAAGCAAGGGTTCGCGGTCAGCCGTTAGGCGTGACTTCGACCGGCGTCCCCGTGCCTAGCCCCAGCCGAGCCGCGGCCGAACCATTTACTACGGCCACCTCCAGCCGGCCGCTACTGCCTATAAGCGCGACGAGCGTTCCGGGTTCGGCATCGCCGTAGGTTCTGACCAATTTCACCGCCCGGCCGTCCGCCAATCTGACGGTCGCACCCGCGAAGTGTGATCGACCCGGGACGTTGGAAATCAGGTTGCCGAAGCGATCGACGATGACCACCTCGCCGCGGACGCCGTCGGGCATCGTCGCCGGCCGCGGTAAGTCGAGTCGCTGCCAACTGGTCACGACCGGCCCCAATTCGGCGGGGGCGACACCGAGCGAGAGATGACCGGCCACCGGCGCGAGAATGTCCCGGCCGTGAAACGTCGCGCTGACGTCCCGCCGCCAAAACCGACGCTCCGCCAGCCGATGCACGACGGGCTGCTGCCCATCCGCAAGGAGCGAAGTCCAGCAGCCGTTGTCAGGAACCAGCACGTGCTGTCCGCGCCATTCGACGCAGAGCAGGCTGCGCTCGGTCCCGACGCCCGGATCGACGACGACGACGTGAATCGTTTTGTCCGGGAACCAAGGCAGCGCGTCGGCGAGGAAATACGCGGTCGCGATGAGGTTCTGTGGCGGCAGGTCGTGTGTCAGATCAAGCAGGCGGGCGGCCGGATTGACGGCGAGCAGCGCGCCCTTCATCGCGGCGACGTAGCTGGAGCCGCCGCCGAAATCGGTGATGAGTGTGACGAGCATTTCGGCCGGTGGTGGGCCTCGAAGACTCGGCCCACCCTACTTGGCGCGACTGAGATATTGCCCCGTCCGCGTGTCGATCTGCACGACCTCGCCGATATTGATGAACGGCGGCACGGTGATCTTGAGGCCCGTCTCGACGGTCGCCGGCTTATACTGGGCCTGTGCGGTTTGGCCTTTCATCGACGGCTCGGTCTCAATCACCTTCAACTCGACCGTCGCCGGCAGTTCGATGTCGATCGGCTTGCCTTCGTAGGTGGTCAGCTTGACGTTGTCATTTTCCTTCAAATACTTCATCTGCTCGCCGACAAACTCGGCCGACAAGGGAAACTGGTCGAACGTCTCCGTGTCCATGAAGATGTAGTCGTCGCCCTCTTTGTAGAGGTACTGGTAGTCCTTCTTTTCGAGGTAGGCGATCTCGACCTTGTCCTGCGGGCGGACGCGGTTCTGGGTGATGGAACCGGTTTTCAGGTTCTTGAGCTTGAGCTGCAGGATCGCCCGCCAGTTGCCGGGCGTGTTCAGGTCGCGGTCGAGGCACTGATAAAGCTGGCGGTCCTCGCCGACGATGACCATGCCCCGGCGAACGTCCACATATTCGATCGAAGCCACAACAAACCTCCGTCTGCCGATGGGCCGCGGCGCGGCGAGTTAGCCTTGTCAATTTAGTGGCGAGACCGGTCGGTGAGTAGGGGCGCCGCGGCGGCCGGTCGGCGGTTGCGGCTTTTGCGGCGCAAATCCGCTAAACTTCTTGTGGAGATAGCTTTCTGAGCAACCACAGGGAGTGGGACATGCAGACCGCCGTCCCGCCACTGGTATTGGTGGTGGATGACGCTCCGGCCAAGCGCCGCAAGGTATGCGGGCTCGTCGAACGGACGCTCGGCTGGCGGACCGCGGAGGCCGCCACCGGCCGGCAGACGCTCGAACGCATCGCGAACGCTTTGCCCAACATCGTCCTCACCAGCCTGGAACTGCCGGACATTGACGGCGTCGAGCTGGTCGAATCGATCCGCCGCAGCCACCCGTTCGTGCCGATCGTAATCATGACCACGGCGGCGAACGAGAAAGCCGCCATGAAGGCGCTGCAAGCGGGCGCCGCGAGCTATGTCCCGAAAAAGGAGATGGCGGAAGCCCTGGCCGACTCGCTGGAGCAAGTCGTCGCCGCGGCCCGGGCCGCACTCAATCGAAGGAGATTGCTGTCTTCCTTCACCAAAGTCGAGTTCGAATTCGTGCTCGACAATGACCCGGCTCTCATCCCGGCGCTGGTCGCGCATGTCCAGGAACAACTCGCCCCGCTGAAACTGTGCGACCAGAACGGCGTCATTCGCGTCGGCGTGGCCCTGGAAGAAGCGATCCTCAACGCCATGTACCACGGCAATCTGGAGGTCGATTCCCAATTGCGGCAAGAGGACGAAACTCGCTTCCACCGTCTGATCGAAGAGCGGCGGCAGACTCCTCACTACGCGAACCGGCGGCTCACCGTGCGGGCCCACCTGACCCCCGAGAAGGCGACGTTCGTCGTCTGCGACGAAGGGCACGGGTTCGACCCGAATACGCTCCCCGACCCGACCGACCCGGCGAACCTGGAGCGGGTCGGCGGCCGCGGACTGTTGCTGATCCGGACGTTTATGAACGAAGTGAGTTTCAACAAGGCCGGCAACGAGATCACGCTGGTCAAAATTCGCGACACAAGGCCGGAAGAGCCCGCGGCTTAGGCTCCCGCCCCGGAACCGTCCCCTTGTCGAACGGCGTCGGCGGACGTAAGAACATCTGTAGAAACGATGTTGCGTTCCGCCCAGGCGGTTGCAATCGGCCGTCCGTGCCTCTATAGTTCACGGGCGTGAGAAACGGACGATCGACCGCTCGACCCCTGTCCTCAGAACGCCGAGGGGCCTCGACGGCCGAGCACCGGCGCCGGGGAGTAACCGCCAGGGGACCCCTCATGCCAGCGTTGAAAATTCGCCGCATCAACTGCACCGACCCCAAGTCCGCCCGGCAACTCGCCGACTTGCGCAAGTCAATCAGTGCCCAGGGCGAAGTCGTCTCCGCCAAGAGCCGGGAACTGACGCGGAAGGTGTTCGGGGAGCCGCTGGCGCCCTACAAGGCGGTCGAACGCATCTGCCAGGCCGTTCAGACGAAGGGCCTCCCCGCGGTGTTGCACTACACCGAACAGTTCGACCGGGTAAAGCTGCCCAAGGATGGTATCCGCGTCACCGACCAGGAACTTCGGGCGGCATACACCGCCGCGGATCCGGACTTTCTCGACACCGTCCGCAACATCCGGCAGAACGTCCTGTCGTTTCAGATGGGACTGTTGCACACCGACGCCGTGCTGTCGGTGACGGGCAGTCATGAACTGCAATTGCGCTATCGGCCACTCCGGCGCGTCGGCATCTGCGTGCCCGGCGGCGCCGCGGCGTATCCGTCCACGTTGCTCATGACCGTATGCCCGGCGCAGGCGGCCGGCGTCCCCGAACTCGCCGTGGTCATGCCGCCGACTCCGAACGGGGCTTACAACCCTGACCTGCTCGCCGTCTGTTACGAACTAGGCGTCACGGAGGTCTACCGCATTGGCGGCGCTCAAGCCGTGGCCGCACTGGCCTACGGAGTCGAAGGCCTGCCGGCGGTCGATATGATCGTCGGTCCGGGCAACCAATTCGTGTCGCTGGCTAAGAAGTACGTGAGCGGCCACGTCGCGATCGACTGCGTGGCCGGCCCGAGCGAGGTCGTCGTCGTCGCGGACGAGTCGGCCCAGCCGGAGTTCGTCGCCGCCGACCTGATCGCACAGGCCGAGCACTCGCCGGGCGTGAGCATACTCATCACCTGGGAAGAGGAACTGCTCAACGAGGTGAGTTCCGCGCTCAACCGGCAACTCGGCAAACTCGCCCGCGGAGCGTTGGCCCGCGAGAGCCTCGAACGCTACGGCGCTTTCATCCTCGTGCCGAACAAAAAGACGGCCGTCGACATCACCCGGCAACTCGCGCCCGAGCACCTGCACGTGCAAACGCGCGACCCTGAGGCGATCGCCGACGAGATCGACGACGCCGGCGCCATCTTCCTCGGCCACTGGACGCCGGTCGCGCTGGGCGACTACGCCGCCGGACCGTCACACGTCCTCCCGACCGGCGGCACCGCCCGGTTCACCAGCGGCCTGACCGCCAACGACTTCCTCCGCTGCTCCAGCGTCATGTCGTTCACCCAGCGGGGCATGAAGCACCTGGCCGAAGACGTGGTCCGACTCGCCGAAAAAGAAGGCCTCACCGGCCACGCGGCGAGCGTGTCGATGCGCGTCGGCAACGGCAAGCCGCTGACAGCCCGCCCACCGAAAAAGCCGACGAAGAGCCACGCCTGATCCACCCGGAAAAGGCGAACCTCGCGCGCCGTGACGGCGTCCCTCCGGCGTCGCGGAATCGTGTTACAATTGCCGGAAGAATCGATCCTCCCCGAGTCCGACAGCGAATGCCCCCGGACCCTGCCAGTGCGATTCGCCCCGCCGTCCGCGCGATGGCCGGCTACACCCCCGGCGAACAGCCACGCGGCGGGGACTACATCAAACTCAACACCAACGAGAACCCGTACCCGCCGTCGCCGCGCGTCTTCGAGGCGATCCGCGCCGCACTGACCGGCGATCGACTCCGCAAGTATCCCGACCCGCTCGGCACCGACTTTCGGCGGATCGCCGCGAACGTCCTCGGCGTCGAGCCGGACATGATCCTGATCGGCAACGGCTCCGACGACATCCTGACGATTCTGACGCGGGCCTTCGTGCCCGAGGGCGGCCTGATCGTCTCGCCGACGCCGAGTTACCTCCTTTACCGTACGCTCGCCGAGATTCAGGGCGCGCGTTTTCAAACCGTCCCCTACACAATGCCCGAATGGGACGTGCCGTCCCCCTGGCCGGTTCGCGGCGCGAGTCTCGCCTACGTCGCCAATCCGAATTCGCCGTCGGGCACGACGCTCAACCTCGCGACGCTGGAGCGGTTCGCGGAAGAGGTCGGCGGGCCCCTGGTGATCGACGAGGCGTATGTCGACTTCGCCGATACGAACGCTCTGCCACTGCTCAAACGGCATCGCAATGTCATCATTACGCGGTCGCTGAGCAAGTCCTACTCTCTCGCCGGCATCCGCTTCGGCTTCGCGGTCGCGGACGCGGCTGTGGTCCGCGAACTGGTGAAGGTCAAGGACTCGTACAACTGCGACGCGCTCAGTCTTGCGGCGGCTACGGCGGCGCTCGGTGATCAGGCGTATCTCCGCAAGACGGTGGACCACATTCGCCGCGAAAGGCAAGTCTTATCGGACGCGTTGACCGGCCGCAGATTTGCCGTGACTCCGAGCCAGGCGAATTTCGTCTGGTGCCGCCGAACGGATCGACCGGTAAAGCCCATCTATGAAGCACTTAAAGAATCACGAATCCTTGTCCGCTATATGAACTACCCTGACTACGGAGACGGTTTGCGCATTACAGTGGGGGCGCCCACGGATATGCAGTCCCTGTCCGAGCGTCTGGACGGCATCCTGGCCCGTTGAGACTCGCCCATGCCCCGCACAGCCACCGTCCGCCGCAACACTTCCGAGACCAAAATCGACCTGTCGCTCGGCCTCGACGGCACCGGCAAGGCGAAGATCGCGACCGGCGTCGGCTTCTTCGACCATATGCTGACGCATGTAGCCAAGCACGGCCTGTTCGACCTCACCGTGAAGGCCGAAGGCGACTTGCACATCGACGCCCATCACACGGTCGAGGACGTCGGCATCTGCCTCGGCCAGGCACTCAAGAACGCGCTCGGCGACAAGGCCGGCATCCGACGCTACGGCCACTGCACGCTCCCGATGGACGAAACGCTGGTGACCGCCGCGGTGGATCTCGGCGGTCGCGCGTGCTTTGTCTGGAAGGCGGAGGT
>DATJGQ010000388.1:0-2705 GCA_035494815.1 Gemmataceae bacterium | reverse complement strand
CTCTTTCATTTTCAAGACGATCACGGCTTGACCGGCGGCGGAGCCGGGATGGGTAGGACGACCGCCGAACCATCCGAAAGCGAACAGAGGATCGCGGCCGCGCCGAGTCGTCCGCTGGCCACGGCCGGAACCGCGCCGGGCAAGCGGATTCCCAGCGCCGCCGATACCTTCCCCGACACGCCCTCGAAGAGCGTCACACGCCCCAACAAGTCGGTGGCGATCCACCGCCCGTCCCCCATCGCTTGCGGCGCGCCGACGAACAATGCCTCGGCGTCTTCGGCCGGTCGCGTGGCCCAAAGCGGCTGATCGCGATCGGGATCGAGGCACACGAGCAATCGGTTCGCGACCGTGTAGGCGACCAGGTGCCGCCCGCCGGCACCCGCCTGAAGGACCAGCGGCGAGCTCGGTTGCCCAACCGGTAGGCCCACGCCCGGCTTCCACCGCCGCAGGTGCGGTCCCGAACGATCGGTCGCGAACATCCAGACGCTTCCGGTCACGTCCGCCACGAGAAACCGCGCCGCTCCCCCAGCGGCCGAAGGCGGCAGCACGACACCGGGCCCCGCGGCCCGCTCGCGCAGGTCCCAGCTATTGCCGGTCGGACTCCAGCGGCCGGTGGACGGCCAGTCCCATTTGGTCAGTCGCTTCCCGCCATCGCTAGTGAGAAACGCCGTTTCCGAAAGCGGCGTGATGTGGCAAATCGCTTCGCTGGAATGGCGGCCGCCAGCCCAGAGCGGGCCGGCCACCAGCATGTCGGGGGTCGGATTAACGCCGGGGATGTGGCGATAGACGAATCCATCGGCGATGGGTAACAGCAGAGCATCGCCAACGACCACTGGCAGTCCGGCCAGCGCGCCGGGCGCGTTGACGCTCCCCTCGTGGACGATTCGGCCATCGGCCACTCGCCGTACCAGGAACTTGGCCACGTCCTTCTGCCCTTCGTGAAGGCTGATGGGCGTGACCGTGAAGACCGACTTCCCATCAGCCGAGACGGCCACCACGGTCGGGCCGGTGGCGCTCTCGGGAGGCGTCGCGCGGACCCATTCCGGCGGGGCGGTGAGATTCAGCCCCGCGCCGGCGCCGCTGGCGAAGGGCACGTGGACCATGCCGCCATCCTCGGCCACCAGCAAAACGCCCTCGCCCTGCGGGATCGGCGGCGTGGTCGGAACCAGGCCAAGCTGTCGCTGCCAGCGGGCCTCGCCGTCGCGGAGATTGATGAGCACCGCCTTGTAACCCGATGAGTTGAGCGACCGCACGATCAGACAGGCCGCGTCGCGGCGGCCGTTCAGTTGCGGCGGCTGCGTCGGCTCGCCGAGTGGAATCGGTGGTCCCATCGGTAGGAGTTCGACATTCCGGCTCGGAATGAGACCAAGCCGGAACTTCTGCAAGTTGCCGTTCGCCACCACCCAGAATGCCGCCTCTTCCGCCGGGAAGACAACGCCGCGAACGGCCCGCCCATCGGCGGGGGCTGGAAGAGGCGGGTTCGGCTCGGGCTGCGCGAAGAGCGCTTTATCGAGACTGTCGAACCCCTTCATCCCAAAGAGCCGGAACTGGCCGAAATCGGTCGCCACCGCGATGCGCTCGCCGTCGTTGACCGCTGGGAACCACGACCAGCCGTTGATGGGGAGCTCCACCGCCGGCGTCGCCGGGACTTCGGGCGGCGCCTTGCCATCCAAGGGCGGAGGCTGAATCGGCAAGACGGCGAAGGCGCGAAGCAGCATGTTTCGCCCGGATGCTTGCGACAGGATCATCCATCGTTCCGCCGGCGCGTCCCCCTCGGGGCCGATCAGGAGCGGTGGAGTTCGCAAGGTGCCGGGAGAGTGGCCAGTGGCGATGACCTGAACGCAGCGCAACGGCAGCGGATTGCCGTCGTCGTCGCGAGCACCGGCGTCGATGACGTATACTCGGCGCGCATCGGCGGCGGCGTAGAGCAAGCCGGTGCCGGGCCGGACCGCGATCGTGTTGTGCCCCACCGGCTGGCCCAGACGAATCCGTCCGCGCCGCGTGCCGGTCGTGAGATCGAACTCGTAAATCGTCCCCAGTTCGTCGCGTAGCGGCACGAAGACGCGTGTGCCCACCACGATCGGCGGGCCCGCGGCAGGCACCGATGTCATCTCGTCTGGCTTCTTCGGGTTCGGCAGTTCGAGCGGTTGATACCAGACGGCCGCGCCGCCGGCTCGAAGCGGGTACGCCGCGACAGCCGACACGCCCGCGACGTTCGACACGACAATCGCGACGTCGGTCGGCCCGGTTGCCAGATCGGCCCGCGTAACGGTTGGCGGGTCGGTGATGTCCGCGCCAACCCGGACCGCCCAGAGCAGCTTGCCGCCGTCCTCGTTGAGAGCGTACAGAATCCCCCGCGCCACGCCGAGAAACACGGCCGGCGGGACTTCATCGCCCACGGCGGCGGGAGGAGGCGGGCGAGTCGCGCCGATGGGCGACACGAACTGGATGGTCGCGGCGGCCGACTTCGGCGGCGTTCGCGGTTCGGCCGGGAATGGCTCGTACTTCACCAGTTCGAGCAACTTTCCCTTGGCCTCGGCCACGATTTGCCGCGCCTCGTCGTCGCCGTCGAAGCCCGCCGCGGCCAAGTCGTTCTCGACCTTCTGGATGGTCGTGTCGGAAAGCTGGCTCAGGTCCGTCCGCGCTTTCGTGATGGCCGTGGTGCGATCGCGCTCGTGCTTCACGTCCACTTCGACGCCCTCGAA